>JAZUHQ010000297.1:0-3230 GCA_045641805.1 Lachnospiraceae bacterium | reverse complement strand
GTCTTTGGTTTCTCTGTCGATATTGATTCCGTGGATGTGAATACAAACGTTCACAGCATCCACAACATTGACAGAGAGGTAGCCATTAAGCTGTCAGCGGATGCAGATGAGCTCATCGGCGCCCGTCTTTCCGAAAAATTTGCCAATCTCACGGATGAATGGAAAGAGAGCGAGCAGGTGACCGTCGACCAGGAGACCATGATCAACCATACGACCTATCTGATCAGGATGCATGCGACTTCACCTGAGGAAATGACGGCGATGACGCGCGCCTTATTCGGTGAAAACAAGGACAACATGGAAGGCTTGACCCTCTCCATGCTGACCGGCGGTGAAGAGAAGCATCAAAAGCCATGGATCATAGACTATAAACTGGAAGATACTTTGAATCTGTCCTCTTTCCTGAGAGGTTCCCAGGTCCAGAATGGTGTGCACTACACACTCAAGTATCCTAAGGGCTATAAGGCTGCTTTCAATGAAAACAGTATCTTCGAGGATGGCATCTATGAGAAGAATACGATCGACTGCTCAACCTTTGATAAGATCATGACGGTCAGCACCCATGCTTCAAAGATCAATGCAGAGGGTATTCTGATTCTTGTTATCTGGGCACTTTCCCTTCTGGCAGTGCTGCTTGTCTTCATTCTGAACAGTGGTCATTTGATCAACTACATCAGACATAAAAAACTGGATATGGATGGCAAAGTCCTCTTTAATAAGCGAAATACACTGATGATGACCATCGGTACACTGGCGCTTGTGGCTTTTCTTTTCATGACAGACAGATTATTATTTAGAGTCTATTAAAAAACTCAATGAAAAAAAGGTTCGGCCACCAGGCCGAACCTTTTTCGTATCTTATGAGCGTGGAAGCGGAAGATTATGCTTCCATTTTCTTTTTGATGATATCTGCAAGAACATCAACAGTACCGTCGATACCAAGGATGCTGCTGTCGATCAGGAGATCATAACCTTCCTTGGAACCCCACTGATATTCTGTGAAGTACTCATAGTATTTCTTTCTGTGCTTATCTGCTTTTGCACACTCCTTACGAGCCTGTTCCTCAGAACTCATTGGAAGTCTTTCCATACAAAGCTTTACTTTGTAATCCATTGGTGCATAGATGAAGAGGTTCAGAACGTCTTCTCTGCCTTCCAGAACGGAGTTTGCACAACGGCCAACGATGAGACAGGATTCATCAGCATCAGCAAGCTTTTTGATGTAAGCTGCCTGTGCCATGTAGAGCTGATCTTCCTTTGTTGGTGCATAAGGTGTGATGAAGAGACCAGGAGCTTTCTCGTCCTTGTTATTGAAAACAGAAGGATCAAGGCCGGCTTCTACGGTTGCTTTCTCAATGAGGTCTTTGTCGTAGAATTTGATACCAAGTCTCTTGGCAAGTTTTGTGGAAATAATACGACCGCCACTACCATACTCACGTCCAACTGTAATAATTAGTTTCTTACTCATATAATCACCTTACCTTTACTGTGCATTTATCTTAAAATGCCTATTTCTATGTCATTATTATATCATATATATGCAAAATAACAACATATAATTAAAAATAAATGAATAATATGGATAAATTGGAAGGATTTGTCAGAAAATTATGCCTGGGTTTTTCTGAGCTTTCCTTCAAGCGCTTTGATACGGCTGATCAGTAAAAGGAGGATGCTGGCAGCGATGATCAGAGCAAAGATCATGATGGCGCTGTGCATGAAAAAGGTGTCCGGAAGGATCAGGATCACAGGGTCTGTGGCGTAGTCAAAGATCCAGAAATCGTTGTCAAAGGCGATGTGGTGGAAGGTGACAAAGAACCAGTCCCAGTTGATGGCAACGAGAATGCCCAGGACTGCAGGAATCAGGATATCTGCACAGCCGGCAATGGCCAGATAGAGCCAGCGCTTTTTCAGGTGGTTATAGATCACGATCGCGATCACAAGGAAGAAGGTGACGATCGCCATGTAACCGAAAAGATCGAAGATCACCTTCACTTCCTCAAAATGAATTCGACCGCCCTCAGACATAGTCATGGTCGGAAAATTCAGAGGTTCTTTGTTGAAGAGCTGATTGTAATCGATCAGTGCATCATAGTTCTGACGGATCTCCGCATCCGAATAACCGGACCACTCGGAAATGTGAAGGAGCTGCATATCCGCGTAGTAGAGGGGTCTGAAATTCAGAGAGATGACCACGCTGGAAGAGATAATAAAGAGACCCAGAATCAGGCCGAAGAGGACCTGCTGGATAAGGACGACTGGTTTCATTAGGAATACCTCCGATGATGTGTTTTGTATAAATGAATGTCATGTACCTAGTATAGCATAATTTTTTGATGATTACAGTTGTCACTCAAAATGTTATATGTTATAATGTGACGCATGGATTGTTTGCCCATAACGGACATTTGTATATTTAATAATTTGAGGAGGTACAGTTATGGCATTATTATATAAAAGTACAAGAAACGCGGATAAGACAGTGACAGCTTCTTATGCGATCTTAAAGGGTCTTGCAGAGGATGGCGGCTTATTCGTTCCTACAGAGTTTCCAAAGCTTGATGTTTCCATCAATGCTCTGAAAGATATGACTTATCAGCAGATCGCTTACGAAGTAATGAAACTCTTCCTGACAGACTTTACAGAAGAAGAGTTAAAGTACTGTATTGAGAAGGCTTACGATGAGAAGTTCGACACAGAAGTGATCGCTCCGCTTGTTAAAGCTGATGGTGCTTACTATCTTGAGCTTTTCCACGGTAAGACAATCGCTTTCAAAGATATGGCTTTATCCATTCTTCCATATCTCTTAACAACATCTGCTAAGAAGAATGACGTGAAGAACCAGATCGTTATTCTGACAGCGACATCCGGTGATACAGGTAAGGCAGCCCTCACAGGCTTTGCTGATGTAGAAGGCACAAAGATCATTGTTTTCTATCCAAAGGATGGTGTCAGCCCTGTTCAGGAGAAGCAGATGGTGACTCAGAAGGGTGACAACACATTTGTAGTAGGTATCCCTGGCAACTTCGATGACGCTCAGACAGGTGTTAAGAAGATGTTTGGTGATGCAGCCCTCAATCAGCTGCTCGATCAGAACGGTTTCCAGTTCTCATCCGCAAACTCCATCAATATCGGACGTCTTGTACCACAGGTTGTTTACTATGTATACGCTTATGCGATGCTTGTGCAGAACGGTGAGATTGAAAACGGCGACAAGATCAATGTGACTG
>JAZUHQ010000296.1:0-5449 GCA_045641805.1 Lachnospiraceae bacterium | reverse complement strand
ATCGGACATACAGGAACCCTGGATCCTGACGCAACAGGTGTACTGCCTGTCTGTCTGGGAAAGGGCACAAAACTCTGTGATATGATCACAGATCGAGATAAAACTTATCAGGCAGAAATGCTTCTCGGAAAAATCACGGATACACAGGATATTTCCGGTCAGGTTCTCTCAGAATCTCCGGTCAATGTTTCTGAAGATCAGGTGAGAGAAGCGATGATGTCTTTTGTCGGTGAATATGACCAGATCCCGCCTATGTACTCCGCGATCAAGATCGACGGTAAAAAACTGGTGGACCTGGCCAGAGCCGGTATAGAAGTGGAGCGCAAAGCCCGCCATGTGAAGATTCTGGAGATCCGGATCCTGGATGTGGCACTTCCCTATGTCAAAATGGAAGTCAGATGCTCCAAAGGTACCTATATCCGAACACTTTGCCAGGACATTGGTGAAAAACTGGGATGCGGTGCCTGCATGACAGAACTGATTCGTACAAAAGTTGGCAGGTTCGAACTCAGCAATGCCTATACACTGGATGAGATCCAGACCCTTGCAAAAGAGGGGGAGGCCGCTGTGAATGAAAAAGTGATCACTGTTGAAGATATGCTTCCTGAATATGAGAAAGCTTATACGACAGATGAAGCTTCTGATAAACTTCTGAAGAACGGCAACTGGCTGAATGCAGACCAGATGCGTTTTGAACATGACCCGGCTGTCAAAATGGCCGATGGCATGTGGTTCAGAATCTACAATTCATCCGGTGAATTCACAGCACTCTATGAGCTTACCCACAAGGGCAAAAAGCTCAGGAATATAAAAATGTTTGTATAAAGGTGGCAAAAACCTTGATCTATTTTAATGGAACAAAGCAATTTAACTTAAAACATACGGCTGTCGCCATCGGCAAGTTTGACGGTCTCCACAGAGGCCATCAAGTGCTCTTAAATAAGCTGATCGCTTACAGAGAAAAAGGCTACATGACCGTGATGTTTACATTTGATTTTCATCCGATGAGTGTGCTGACAGGTCAGTTAAAACCCCTGATCTATGCCACAGAGGAGAGAAAAAAGATCGTAGCGGAAATGGGAATCGATGTCATGATCGAGTATCCATTCAACCAGGAAACCGCACACATGATGCCTGAAGAGTTTGTCAGGGATGTACTGGTCAAAGAGATTGGTACAGAAGTAATTATTGTCGGCGATGATTTCCACTTTGGCTACCAGAGAAGCGGCGATGTCGCCTTCCTCAAAGTCAACGAAGAGAGATTTGGTTATACTGTGGATAACTGTGAAAAGTTGTGCATGGACAGTGAAGAGATCAGTGCGACAACCATTCGTAACGAGATCTCAGCCGGCAACATTGAATGTGTGAATAACATGCTGGGCCGTCCATATCTTGTGACCGGATCTGTCATCAAAGGCAAGGCCAATGGCAGAAAAGTCAGTATGCCGACAGCCAATCTGGTTGTACCACCGATGAAACTGATCCCTCCGGATGGCGTTTATGCAACGCGTACGGAAGTTGACGGAAAGTATTATTATTCTCTGACCAACATCGGTACCAATCCAACCGTCGGTGCCCATAATGACCGCAGTATTGAATCCTTCCTTCTGGACTTTGATGGCGATCTTTATGACAAAGAGATCAATGTTTATTTCTATAAATATATCAGAGGCGAATGTAAGTTTGCAGATCTGAGTGAACTCCGTGCCCAGGTGGCCAGAGATCAGGAGACTGCCGTCGCCTATTTCAAGGAAAGCGGTATTTGATGAAAAAGATGATCCTTGCGTCTGCTTCCCCAAGAAGAAAAGAACTGATGAAGCAGGCGGGTTTTGAATTTGACATTGAAGTCAGTGACAAAGAAGAAGAACTGAATATCGACGATCCTGAAGAGACAGTGCTTAAGCTGTCTCTTGTTAAAGCCATGGATGTGGCATCCCGTCATCCGGAAGAAGTCGTGGTGATCGGAGCTGATACGGTCGTTGCTTGTGATCATAAGATCCTTGGCAAACCGCACAGCGAAGAAGAAGCCTTTGACATGCTCAAAATGCTGCAGGGCAGAACGCATCAGGTCTACACCGGTGTGGCCATCCTTTCAGGTCCTTCTGAGGACAGAAAGGTCTGTTCCTTTGCAGAGTGTACCCAGGTGACCATGTATCCTGTTTCCGATGAAGCTATTCGTGCCTATATCCGAACCGGTGAGCCGATGGATAAGGCCGGCGCCTATGGGATTCAGGGAAGAGCCGGTGTCTTTATCAGGGGCATTGAAGGCGACTACAACAATGTAGTAGGTCTTCCGATTGCAGCGATCTGGCAGTATGTCTGCTGCAATGTGACTCCTGCCAGGGAGGAAAAGGATGTTACGTTATAATGTGGACAATGAGATTTTGATGGATATCTATCAGAATTACCGGATGATGGAGCGTAAAAGCCTCCATACCTTTCACCAGCTTGGCAACTATTATCTGCCCATCGGTCAGAAATGCCAGGTCAGTGAAAAGACAGAGATGATTCTGAAAAAGCTTGTTTCCATCAGAAATCCTGAAGAAGCGGAAGAACTTGAAAATAAGCTGATCCATGGATATCTCACGGCAAAGAGCGACCTGCGGGCTGAAGAAGCCGATTATGCGGCCTTTATCTCTGCCTTTGATCCACAGACAGGTAAGTCCTTGGATGGCCTTCTGGAGCATGTGGTAGGCAAAAAAGTGATTCCCTACAAGATCAAAAACAAGTGTCTGCATATCGATGTGATCGATACACCTGCCATGATCATGAATCTGGATTTTGAAAATGTGCTGATCGCTGATGGCAGACATCCGAAGGAAATCCTGATGACCCATCTTTCCGGTGATCTGCAGGTCCGTGAAGGTGCAGAGGATGATCTGACGATGGGACGCCCTCTGTACAGAATTGACTTTGTCAACGGGCTGACAGATGAACCTTACCAGACAAAGATCAGTTCCTTTGTTTTTGACCGTGTGACCGGCAGTACCAATCTCTATAACTATGCCGGATTTCGTTTTCCTGTTTCCGTGGATGCAGATAAACTGCCATGGCGCCTTCTGTTTCAGGCTTTTGATGCAGTAATCGCCAAGATCCGAGTCCTTGGATTGGACTGCCTGAATGCGAGGGAGATGGAAAACCTGACCATGATCTGTGTTTTCTATGAACTGATCCGATTTTATCTGGAGGAAGAGACGGTTGTGGCTGCAGCCAAAAGTCAGATCCGCTTTAATCCGGAAACCGCAGAATTTGCATTCAGCAGGGAGGATGTCAAGTCCGTCTGCGACGTGCTGATCGACAATGGCCTTTCTGATCTGGCAGACCATTTGCATGCTTCTTTTGATGATCTTCCGGATTTCTGTCTCTACTGGATCCTCTATGCTTCCACGAAGAAATCTGAAGACCTTTATAAGATGCTCACAGCCATGATCCATAGCTGCGCAGCCGGCTACAAGAGTCATCCGCTGCCACTGACATGCCGCAAATATCATGTGGTTGTCAGAAGAAAGCTCAATGACTATTTCAGCAGCCATAAGTGGGAAGGTGAGTTTCCTTTCTTCAGGAAAAAGATCGAACCACAATTTCTGGAAACATCCAGTGTCTATACCAAGACCTATACTTATATCAACGAGAAGCGAAAAGCCTACTATGTGGATTTCATTGAAGCAACCACCGACAAAGAATATGTGGTGACGGCAGTCCTTGGATTTGTCCTTCTTCAGAATAAGGAAGATGAGAGAGATTTCTGGGCTATGAGAAACTATTTCACGGACGGTGGACGCAGAAATGCCCGTATTATGGGACAGGTCGTGATCGATCCTTCCATGAACAGCTTTGATGTGGACAATGCCCTTGGTGAGCTGATTCGCGATACCATGAAAGAAGTACATATCGCTGAATAATAAAAATGTGTACAATAAGTCATTTGATGGTTAAATTGTTGACAATTTGGCGGTGTTGTTGTATGATGTTAGTGCAAAAAGACAATAACAGTCCGACATAATTATTATTCATAATCTTCAGGGCAGGGTGCAATTCCCTACCGGTGGTACAGCCCACGAGCCCCAAGGTTGATCCGGTGAAACTCCGAAGCCGACAGTATAGTCTGGATGGAAGAAGATAAACCATGTAACTCTTATACTTGATTTATTTTGTTTGTAAATAATGCTCTGGTTTTATTTAAACCGGAGCTTTTTTATTCGGAAGATATCCATGATACCTTCCTAAATTTTATTTGCATGCTTCTGATTTATTAAAGCCCTGAGTGAATGCTCAGGGCTTATTTGTTTATCTCAGTGGGAGTCTACATTCTCCAACTTGAAGTATTAATAGATGAAGGAGAAAGCGATGAGTATCAGTCAGAAAGATATAGAATTCATGAAGATCGCGCTTGCGGAGGCAGAGAAGGGAAGAGGCTTTACCAATCCGAACCCGATGGTCGGCGCAGTCATTGTCAGAGATGACCAGATCCTTGCAAAGGGTTACCATCACAAGTGCGGACAGGGCCATGCAGAGGTGGAAGCTTTCAGAGCAGCTGAAGGTATCGATGTGGAAGGCGCTACCATGTATGTGACACTGGAGCCATGTTCCCACTATGGAAAAACACCACCATGTGCCAAGAAAGTCATCGAGATGAAAATCGGAAGAGTGGTCGTTGCAGCGCTGGATCCGAATCCTCTTGTGGCAGGTCGCGGTATCAACATGCTCCGTGAAGCCGGAATTGAAGTCGAGACAGGCGTGCTTGCAGAAGAGAGTATCCGCCTGAATGAGATCTTCATGCACTACATTGTCGATAAAGATCCGTTTGTTTTATATAAATCCGCCATGTCTCTGGATGGAAAGATCGCTGCACCAAACGGCGAATCCCAGTGGATCAGCGGCGAGACATCAAGAGCACAGGTACATGAGATCCGTCATCAGTACATGGGTATCATGGTAGGTTCCAATACGGTACTGGCGGATGATCCCATGCTCAACTGTCGTATGCCGGGTGGTAAGGATCCTGTCAGAATCGTTGTGGATTCAAAGCTGACCATTCCGATGGATAGCAAGCTTGTCAAGACAGCTGGTGAAATCAGAACCATCGTGGCAACCATTCTCCCTGAAGGCAGCGAAAAGGAAGCACAGCTGATCGATATGAATGTGGATGTCCTTCATGTGCCGGAGAAAGACGGCCATGTGGATCTGAAGGCACTGATGCAGCGCCTCGGTCAGATGTCCATCGACAGTATCCTGCTGGAGGGCGGAGCGACACTGGCTTGTGCAGCTTTTGAAGCCGGAATTGTGGATAAGGTGCAGTTTTATATCGCGCCAAAGATCATCGGCGGATCGGCTTCCAAGACACCTGTGGGCGGCAATGGCATTGCGCACCTGTGTGATGCATGGAAGCTGAGAGATCTTACAGTTAGTCATGTGGGCGAAGACCTCTGTGTCACCGCCTATGTAGATA
>JAZUHQ010000295.1:0-2912 GCA_045641805.1 Lachnospiraceae bacterium | reverse complement strand
CACCAGCACTTCCGTATCCTGTCTTGGAATCAGAACCGCCGGACTTACCACAAATGGCAGGCCCATAAACTCGGTCTTTCCGGTCAGATACTGGAGGGGAATGCCTTCAGCTCTCTGACGGATCAGAGATTCAAACTTTTCGATCTTTTCAATATTGTTTACAAGATCAAACCGATCCATCAGGAAATGGACACGGTCGATCGCAAATACATCCTCCATCAGATACCAGGCATCAATGGATGCATCCGGCACTTCATGGGACATAAGATAGGCTGTCGCTTCTCGAAGAAGGACATCCATGGTCTGTTTAGACTTCTCCATGACGTTCCGCCTCTTTGACTTCCGCCTGAAAAGCTCTCCAGTCATAGATCGCTTCGATGGAAGCAATCGCTACTTCCAGCATCTCCATATCAGGCTCTTTGGTTGTCAGCTTCTGGATCATCAGGCCCGGCATACTGACAAGATCGACCAGCTTATTATCGTGACGGCCAGCCCACTGAAGGACCTCAAAAGAGATACCGGCAATGACAGGCACCAGGATCAGACGATAAGCGATCTTGAGCAGAGGACTGTCCACTCTGATAAACATGAACAGGATCACACTGATAATGACGACAAGGAAAAGAAAACTTGTGCCACAGCGTTTATGAAGGCGTGAACACTTCATGGCATTCTCCGGAATCAGCTCCATACCGTGCTCAATGCAGCTGATGGTCTTGTGTTCCGCACCATGGTACATGAACACACGCTGAATATCCTGCATTCTGGAGATTGCAATGATATATATAAGAAAGATCGCAATACGGATCAGTCCTTCAAGAACTGCCAGCAAGATCTCACTTTCGATCACTTTACCGAAGAGGGATGTGATAAAGAAAGGGGTCAGCATAAAAAGTACCACTGCGATGGCAATGGAGAGCACGACTGTCAGGCCCATAAAGAAAGCCTCACCTTTCTCCTCCTTCTTCTCATCTTTTGGCTGCGTCTTTTCTGCTTCCTCTTCATCTTCATAGAAGCTTGCAGAGTAGGTCAGTGTGGACATGCCAAGAACAAGAGAATCCACAAAAGCAAATACGCCTCTGAGGATCGGAACATTTTTAGTATGAAATTTCTGATTCAGGCCGATATGGGTATCTTTCTTAACTTCGATGGTGTGATCCGGTTTGCGTACAGCCACCGCATAATTCTCACCCTCACGCATCATGATACCTTCCAGGACCGCCTGACCACCAATCGTTGCGTATTTCATGGTCTTCTCCTAAAAAAAACTGCTGATACTAAAACAGGTTGAGATTGTTAAAACCTCAACCTGTCTATGAACTGTATTAAGCCTGTGTAAAGCCGTACTTACGATAGAACTTATCGATACGACCACGAGCAGAAGCAGCTTTCTGCTGACCTGTGTAGAAAGAATGACACTTGGAACAAATTTCTACGTGGATCTCTGGTTTTGTAGAACCTGTAACGAACTCGTTACCGCAGTTACAAGTTACTTTTGCCTGATAATACTTAGGATGGATTCCTTCTCTCATCTTATTCACCTCTTTTAATAATTATATCTGATTGCCAACCAGATACGTTTGTTTAAAAACAGCATTATGATTTTATCATGCTTTTTCTACGAAAGCAAGCAGATTTTTATAAAAATCCTGTCTCCCGCTTTTAGATGAATTTGGTGTGACGGATATTTTTAATAAAGGTCGCGTTGTCCTTGGTTCTGGCAAACATATCCAGGATCTTTTCCAGGGATTCATCGCTCTTCATACCGTTCAATGAACGTCTCATAATGAACATGGCATCCATTTCTTCATTATTAAGAAGGAGATCATCTCTTCTTGTACTGGATTTTGGAATGTTGATGGCAGGGAATATCCTTCTCTCAGAAAGTTTGCGGTCCAGAACCATTTCCATGTTGCCGGTACCTTTAAACTCCTCAAAGACCACATCATCCATCTTGCTGCCGGTCTCGACAAGGGCAGTCGCCAGGACAGTGAGGGAACCACCCTCTCTCATGTTTCTGGCTGCACCAAAGAACTTCTTCGGCATAAAGAGGGCTGCCGGATCCAGACCACCGGATAAAGTACGGCCACTGGACTGACAGGTCAGGTTGTAGGCTCTCGCCAGACGGGTAATACTGTCCAGGAGAATAACGACATCCTGCTTATGCTCGACCAGACGCTTGGCTCTCTCCAACACCATCTCTGCCACCTTCTTGTGGTGTTCAGGCAGTTCATCGAAAGTAGAATAGATGACATCCACGTTATCGCCTTCAATATATTCCTTGATATCGGTCACTTCCTCCGGACGTTCATCGATCAGGAGAATGATCATCTTCAGATCCGGGTAGTTGGTGTGGATCGCTCTCGCTACCTGCTTGAGCAGGGTTGTCTTACCTGTTTTTGGCGGAGAAACGATCATACCACGCTGGCCGCGGCCGATCGGTGCCACCAGATCCATGATACGCATGGAGACAGGACCGCCCGGTGTTTCAAGACGGAGTTTCTCCTTAGGGAAAACCGGTGTCATGGAATCAAAGGATGGACGTCTGGCTGCCTCATATGGCGGGAAGCCATTGACGCTCTGGACATATAAAAGGGCATTGAATTTCTCACGCTCGGATTTCAATTTCATGTTGCCACAGATCACATCGCCGGTCTTTAAGTGGAACTTGCGGATCTGGGCAGGTGATACGTAGACATCGTTGCTGCCGGTCAGGTAATTATCGGAACGGAGAAAACCGAAGCCTTCCTCGTTGACTTCCAGAATACCATTGGCCATGAGTCCGCTGTCCAGCTGAGTCAGATTGCCGGCATTTCTGTTTCTGCGGCCTGCATTGTCTGTATTATTGTCCCTGTTATTGTAATCTCTATTGTTATATTCTCAAGTCGGATCGTAGCCATGTCGTTCTGTGA
>JAZUHQ010000294.1:0-5276 GCA_045641805.1 Lachnospiraceae bacterium | reverse complement strand
ATCAAGCGTACACAGCTTAAAAAAGAAGCATAAACTCAATATTGGACCATCGTTAACACTGAAAAAGTGGGGGCGAGTGGAGAGAATGACATAAAATGTCCGGAATTTTGATTCCGGGCATTTTTTGTATCATAGGATACTCCGTTCCTATGATACAAAAAGCCTTCGGCAGGGTGCGCACTCGCACGTTTGGAAGATGTCGCCCATGCGACCGTGCTCGGCGCGCAAAGTCCGTCAAACACCTTTCATGAATGAGGGGATAAAGGGGAGATGAAGTTCGTTTGCGGACTTTGTTTCCCTTTTTTTAGTCTGTTTTGGGAAAAATCCCCACTTTGGATGTGGATAATCTTCGGACGAAAAAAATAAAATGCCGATCATTATTCACAATATTTTGCATTGATTTTGTAACAATCTCACCAAGGTTTTTTACAAAAGAATTAAAAAAAGTGCCATGTAACCCTTGCCATAATGGGTCAAATGGTTTAAAATTATGGTATATCGTGTGGATTTGTGGGGATCAGTGGGTAAAAGTGGTAGATTTCCGAAAAATCCCTTAGTTTTGAGCGTAAAGGTGTAACAGATGGCAAAAGGATTTATTGGTGAACATTTTCATACAATTGATACCAAGGGACGAGTGATCATCCCACAGAAATTCAGAGATATCCTCGGAAACAATTTTTATGTTTCCAAGGGCCTTGACGGCTGTCTTTGGATTCATCCTGAAGCAGACTGGGACGCTTTTATGGATAAACTTCAGAAAGTCAGTGCAACTATGAAGAAGGGCCGTGATTTCAAACGTTTCTTCCTCGGCGGTGCCACAGATGTTGAACTTGATAAACAGGGACGTATTCTGGTAGCCCCATCTCTTAGAACTTATGCCTGTCTTGAAAAGGACGTTGTCTTTGTAGGTGTCGGTCAGCGAATCGAGCTTTGGGACAAAGATAAATGGCTGGAGATCAATCAGATCAACGATGACAATATGCCTGAGATTGCTGAAGAGCTGGCAGGCTTTGATGTGATTATTTAGGAGAAATGATGGATTTTAAACATTATTCGGTTTTGCTTGAAGAAACCATAGATGGACTGGCAATTAAAGAAGATGGTATTTATGTCGATGGTACACTGGGCGGCGGTGGTCATTCCAATGAGATCTGCAAGCGTCTCGGAGAGAGCGGAAGACTGATCGGTATTGACCAGGATGCAGCAGCTATTGCAGCAGCAGGTGAGCGCCTTTCTGTTCATGGCGATAAGGTGACGATCGTCAGAAGCAACTACAGCAAGATGCCGGAGATCATTCATGAACTTGGTCTTTCAGGTGTCGATGGTATCGTTCTTGATCTGGGCGTCTCATCTTACCAGCTGGATAACGCTGAGAGAGGTTTTACTTACCGAGAAGATGTACCACTCGATATGCGTATGGATCAGCGCCAGACAAAAACAGCCAGAGATATCGTCAATGATTATTCTGAGATGGAACTTTTCAGAATCATCCGTGACTATGGCGAAGATAAATTTGCAAAAAACATTGCCAAGCACATCGTTGCTTACCGTCAGAACAAGCCGATCGAAACAACCGGTGAACTGACAGAGATCATTAAGTCGGCCATTCCTATGAAAGTCAGAGCGAAGGGCGGACATCCATCCAAAAAGACATTTCAGGCGATTCGTATTGAGACAAATCATGAACTGGACGTATTAAAAGATACACTGGATGCCATGATCGATCTTCTGAACGAGGACGGCAGAATCTGTGTGATCACCTTCCATTCACTGGAAGACCGAATCGTCAAAAATATATTTAATACAGCTGAAAGACCTTGTATCTGCCCAACCAGTTTTCCGGTTTGTGTATGCGGCAGGCTTTCAAAAGGTAAGGTTATCAGCAGAAAACCGATCCTTCCAAGCGAAGAAGAGCTGGAAGTGAACTCAAGATCAAAGAGTGCCAAGCTTCGTATTTTTGAGAAGCACATGGGGAAGGGCATTGTGACAGATCGTTTTTAGAGAAGAACATATCATGAGGGGATGATAAACGTGGCGACCAATAGCGTCAGACGTACAACAAGAGTCAATGAGACTCGCAGAACAAATGCAAACAGAAAGAATTCATATTATATAGATGGCAATACAGTCAGAAAACTGGATGTGTATACATCTCCACAGAGAAAACGCAGACCAGAACAGGAAGTAAGACGTCCTCAGGCAGAGCAGGAGAAAACGGAAGTCCGTCATGAGAAGCGTGTCGGTGCCCTGGATCTGAGATATACACTTTTCCTTTTTGTCTCTGTCGCTGTGATCATGGCTTCATGTTTTACTTATCTGAATATGAGAACAGAGCTGACACATATCCGAAAGGAAGTTGCTGTGCTTGAAGAGCAGCTGGAGTATGTTCAGACTCAGAACAGCTCCCTTCTTGAGGCAATGAACCAGCCTGTTGATCTGAACGCAATCTATATGACTGCAACACAGGAACTGGGTATGATTCCGGCTGACGAAAGTCAGATCGTTTATTATGACAGCAGCAACAATGACTATATTCATCAGTACAGTCAGATTCCGAACTAACCGCAGATTAGAGAGAGAGCAGGTATAGTTATGGCAAATAGAAGATCAGGCAGCGTGGCCATGGGCCGCAGAAGGTCTGCCAAAGGAAAGTCAAATCGATTTACAAAAACAAATAAACAGCGATTGATTCTTGTATTCTGCTTTATGCTGCTTTGTTTCAGTGTTCTGCTCGGAAGACTGGTACAGATCAATGTAGCAAAGGGCGAAACCTATCAGCAGAATGTAATGGCTGTACTGAGTTACGGCTCCAGTGATATTCCAAGTAAGCGAGGCGATATCATGGACCGAAATGGTACAGTGCTTGCAACAAGTGAAAAATATTACAACCTTGTTCTGGACTGTTATGTTGTCAACAACAGTCCGAATAAGGACGCGAGAGACAATACGATCAAAGTGTTAAATGATTTCTTTGAAATTGACCGATCCGTTGTTGAAGATAAACTTGAAAATGATCCCAGTAATCGCTATGTCAGACTGAAATTTGATATGACATATGATGAAAAGAAACAATATGATGATCTGGTCAACTCTGAAAAAGAAGAGGATCAGATCATTGCTCACTCTATCACAGACTGTTTCTGGTTTGAGGAGAAGTATGAAAGACTCTATCCTTATTCCACACTGGCCTGTGATGTTTTAGGTTTTATGAATGGTGATGATCCGGACGAATGGTACGGTCTTGAAAACAGTTATAATGAAGTTTTATCCGGTACAAACGGAAAAACATACGGTTATATCAATGAACGTGTGGACCAGGTGATCGTCACTCAGGAACCTCAGAACGGAAAAACCGTATACAGTACGATCGATGTGAATATTCAGCGAATTCTGGAGAAATATATCGCCAATTTTATGGAGACGGTAGGTGCCAAAAATGTGGCAGCGATCGCGATGAATCCTAAGAATGGTGAGATTCTCGGTATGGCCAGCGCACCGGTTTTCAACTGCAATGAGCCGAGTGATTATTCAGTGATCGACCTTTCTGCAACCTATACAGATGATGAACTCAATGCCATGAGTGATGAAGAGCTGACAACACACCTCTATGAAGTGTGGAGAAACTTCTGCGTCATGGATGCCTTTGAACCAGGTTCCACAGCCAAGACAATGACGGTCTCATACGCACTGGATGAAGCCGTCGTCAATGATTCCGATACTTACGTGTGTGACGGTGGTGAGTGGTACAAGGACGGTACTTATGTATCCTGTAACGCTTATCACAGTACGATCTCCCTTCAGGAAGCCATCACGCATTCCTGTAATGATGCCCTGATGAAGATCGGTGATGCGCTTGGTAAGGATTCCTTCCTCAAAATGCAGAAAGATTTTGGTATTGGTCAAAAGACCGGTATTGATCTGCCTTTCGAACAGAGCTGTGAAAATCTGATTTTCGATGAAGACAATCTTGGACCGATCGAGTTATGGACAAGCTCCTTTGGTCAGGGTTTTAATGTCAATATGGTTCAGATGGCAGCTGCTTTCAGTTCTATCGTCAATGGAGGCAATTACTACAAACCACATATCGTATCCTCCATCCAGACAGATACCGGCACAACCGTGCAGGTGTTTGATAAGGAACTGGTGAGAACAACTGTATCTGAAGAGACATCCAAATGGATGAAAGAAGCTTTATACCAGACTGTGGAAAATGGTTCCGGCCATTATGCACAGGTATCCGGTTACAAGATCGGTGGCAAGACAGGTACAGCGGAAAAGTTGCCTCGTGGCGGTCCGGAACGACTTGTTTCCTTTATTGGAGCCGCTCCGATCGATGATCCTGAACTGGTCGTTTATGTGATCGTGGATGAACCGGTAGCGGAAGACCAGGGCCAGAGTTCTTTTGCATCTACAATGGTGGGTAAGATTTTTGCAGAAGCTTTACCTTACCTGCAGATCTTCCCAACAGAAGCATTAGATCCATCCAGACTTTCATTTGATCCAAATGAGATGGTTGAACCAGAAACAGATGAGGATGGCAATGTCATCGAGAATGAAAACAGTGGAGGCAGCGATAATGAAGAAGCACAAATCGGGGAAGCACAAGACCAGGCAGTCTCTCAGGACGGTGATCAGACAGGCCAGGAAAGCCTCCCGGAAGGCAACGGAGATGAAGTCACAGATGAAGGCAATGCCGACTCAGGTGATTCAGTCAGTGGGGAATACAGCCAAGAAGCAGGCGAAGATGCGTCTTCGGGCGAGAATTAAACGACTGATCAGGAAACTGACACTATAGAAAGTTGAAAAAAGAGTTCTGATAACAAAAACAGAACTCTTTTTTTAAAATATGTGGTATGATAGTATCGCTTTAGGAGGAATCTGATATGTCCGAAGAAAAGAAAGAGAAACCAGCACAGATCAAAAAAGTGCAGAAAGAGAAAGTTGAAAAGGAAAAGAGTCCCGTCATCCTCTATGTGATCCTGGCTATCCTGGTGGTGGTGGCCATCACTGCGGCAGTGATCATCTTTGGATTTAAGGTACGGGAACTGAATATAGAAGGTAATAAACGTGTGCCAAACAGTGAGATCATTGAACTGGTCGGTTATGAGAGTTCTTATGATAACAGCCTCCTCTTATGGCTCAAAAACCGCAAGGTGGATGTCTCCGGCAATGACATGCTCTCAGGTGTCACCGTGTCACTGGACAGCCCTCAGGTGATCACAGTTCATGGGCAGGAACAGGTCCTTGTGGCCGGTATTGAAAATGGAAAGAATTCC
>JAZUHQ010000293.1:0-3683 GCA_045641805.1 Lachnospiraceae bacterium | reverse complement strand
ATGCGGAAAAACGATGGCTGCTAAAAGACTGCCTTCAATTCTCCCTGCAATGACCAAAGAAGAATCCATTGAAGTGTCGGGGATTTACAGTGTGGCAGGTTTTTTAGGGAATGGAAAAGGCCTGATCAAAAGACGTCCCTTTAGAATGCCGCACCATACCATCACGGATGTTGCACTGATCGGAGGTGGAAAAATACCCAAACCGGGAGAATTGAGCCTGGCACACAAAGGCGTATTGTTTTTGGATGAGCTGACAGAATACTCTTCAAGAGCGATGGAGTCCATGAGACAGCCACTTGAGGAAGGCAAGATCATGATCAATCGTTTAGCCGGTTCCTGCGATTATCCGGCAGAATTTGTTCTGATCGGTGCGATCAATCCCTGTAAATGCGGTTACTATCCGGATCTGAAAAAATGTACATGTACACCACTTCAGATCAGACGATTTATAGGCAGGATCAGCAGACCCTTATGGGACAGATTCGATATGACGATCGAAGTCAAACCTGTTCCTCCTAAGGACATGCTATATGCCAGAGAGAAGGAAGAATCTTCTGAAACTATCAGAGCCCGTGTGGAGGCGGCCAGAGAGCGGCAAAGAGAAAGATTTAAGGGGACAAAGTATTTATATAATGGAGAACTCAGGGATAAAGATGTTGAGCGTTTCTGTCTGCTTGGGGATGATGAAAAAGCTTATGCCGAAATGCTCTATGATCACTATGAGATGACGACTCGGTCTTATGCAAGAATGCTGAAAGTGGCCAGGACCATTGCGGATCTGGATGGAAAAGACAATATAACTGTTGAGCATCTGAGCGAAGCATTCTTCTACAAATCCGTGGATAAGAAATATGGGGGGATGCATACTTATGATAAGCAATGATCAGTGGTTTTCTTTGATCAGTTCAGAATTGTTTTTGTCTCTGAATCCCAAAATACTTCTGGAGCTGGATGACCGGACAGGCGGTATTCTTGGATTATCAGAGCGATCTTTAAAGGAAATAGCCGGTTTTAATGAAAAGCAGACAGATTATATCGTCAACCATATGAATGACCCTGCCATTTTACGCGCTTATGAGAAGATGCATGAACTGGCG
The DNA here is from genome assembly GCA_045641805.1 of Lachnospiraceae bacterium. GTDB lineage: Bacteria > Bacillota > Clostridia > Lachnospirales > Lachnospiraceae > Coprococcus_A. The sequence goes on along the minus strand of JAZUHQ010000293.1, from coordinate 2,586 downwards.
ATCAGAATGGTCCTCTATACGGATGAAGCCTATCCGGAGGCTTTAAGACACCTCTATGATCCTCCCATGGCTCTGTTTGTTAAAGGTCAATTACCCCGGGAAGACGAATGGATGATCAGTATTGTAGGGGCAAGGCGGAGCACGGACTATGGTCAGCAGATCGCAAAAATGTTCGGACGAGGACTGGCAAAAGCGGGGATTTCTATTGTAAGCGGAATGGCCAGAGGTATCGACAGCGCAGCCCATTTCGGAGCCCTTGAGGGAGCCGGAAAAACCTATGCAGTGCTGGGATGTGGAACCGATATCTGTTATCCGAAAGATAATATGGATCTCTATGAAGAGGTGATAGAAAACGGAGGCCTTATCAGTGAGTATCCACCCGGCGCTCAGCCCATAGGATGGCGTTTCCCAAGAAGAAACAGGATCATTGCAGGATTATCTAAAGGCATTCTTGTGGTCGAGGCTGCACAGCATTCCGGTTCACTGATAACAGCTAATCAAGCCCTGGAACAAGGAAAGGATATATTTGTGATTCCGGGCAGAATTACGGATCCACGCAGCGAGGGCTGTCTGAATCTGATCAGACAGGGCGGGAAGCTGGTTATGTCCCCGGAAGATATTCTTAAAGAATATGGTATTAAAGCTAAGAAATACAGGAAGGATCTGCCGGATCTGTCAGCCCTGGAGATGGCAGTCTATCAGTGTCTGGATCTGGTTCCCAAAACACCTGAAGAGATCATGAGACTATCAGGAATCAAGCCAGCCCATGTCATGACAGGATTGATCGGTCTGGAAATCAAAGACCTGGTAAGGACAGTGGGAAAAAATCAATTTATAGTGACATTGTAGAAAAATTATGTTATAGTGGATAGGTCGCATGGTAACTATTGATTCAAGATTTTTGGAGGTAGATATGATGGACAAACGACCTGAATATGATCTTAAAGTGATCGGTGCCAATCTAAAAAAAAGCCGATTACGCAAGGGCCTGAGTGTTGAACAGGTGAGAGCCTACATGATGCTGGGATCCCCACAAGCTATCTACAAGTGGGAACGCGGCGACGGGCTGCCACAGGCGGACACATTCATGGCGCTGTTGGAACTTTACAACATTGCAGATTTCAGTTATATAACAGAAGAAGAGGACGAAATGTCCTCTTCTTTTCTTTTTTTATATGTTGCCAAACATGTTTATGAAGGAGTACAATAGTCCTTAGCCTTACCCGGGGGTAACTGTGTCCGGGTAAGTGAAAAGTATCAAAGACGAAAAGGGGAAAATAGAATGTCTTGTACAACAGTTCTTGTAGGAAAAAAAGCAAGTAATGACCGATCTACCATGATCGCCAGAACAGATGATGGTTTTTATGACGTCAAGAAGATCATCGTGGTTGAGCCAAAAGATCAGCCTAGAAAATATAAGAGTGTGATCTCCCATGTGGAGGTAGACCTGCCGGATGATCCAATGCGCTATACTTCCTGCCCGAGTGTAGATCCAAAAGAGGGTGTATGGCCGGCAACCGGTATCAATGCTGCCGGCGTCGGTATGACCGCGACAGAGACGATCACGACCAATCCACGTGTGCTTTCTGCGGATCCGCTGGTGAAGTATCAGAAGGCGACCAAGAGAGGCGAGAAAGATCAGATCGGCGGTATCGGTGAGGAGGATATCGTTCTGCTTGTGCTTCCATACATCCATAGCGCCAGAGAAGGTGTGCTTCGCCTGGGTTCTCTTCTGGAAACCTATGGCACCTATGAGTCCAACGGTATTGCCTTCAATGATGAGAATGAAGTCTGGTGGCTTGAAACCATCGGCGGCCATCACTGGATCGCAAAGCGTGTTCCGGATGATGTCTGCGTGATCAATCCTAACCAGTTTGGTATGGATAACTTTGATCTCGAGGATGCACTGGGCACTCAGAAGGACCACTTATGTTCCTCTGATATGAGAGCCTTTATTCTTGATAATGATCTTGATTTAAATAAGGAAGGAACTTTTAATCCAAGACTTTGTTTTGGTTCCTATTCCGACCATGACCATATGTATAATACACCACGTGCCTGGTATATGGGCCGATTCCTGGCTGCCAACCAGTACAAGTGGGATGGTCCGATGGCTGACTTTACACCGGAGAGTGACAACATTCCATGGTCCTTTGTACCGGATCACAAGATCACAGTGGAAGATGTCAAGTTTATGCTGTCTTCTCACTATCAGGGAACCCCATATGATCCATACATCAGTCAGAACACAGGTGTGCGCGGTAAATACCGTTCCATCGGTATCAACCGTACAGGTGTCACTTCCATCGTTCAGATCCGCGATAACATGCCTGTGGAGATCAGAGGCCTGGAATGGATCATGTTCGGATCTACGACATTTGATGCAGCACTTCCGCTCTATACATCCATACCTAAGATGCCTAAGTATGTCAGCGATGTCACACTGGATGCAGACTCCAATAATTTCTACTGGGCAAGCCGTATGATCGGTGCCCTGGTCGACCCTTGGTATGCAACAGCGATGCCGCATATTGAGCGCTATCAGCTGGCGATGGCTTCCGAGGGAAGAAGACTGGTTAAAAAGTA
>JAZUHQ010000292.1:0-2665 GCA_045641805.1 Lachnospiraceae bacterium | reverse complement strand
CGGCTGTTTTTTTATGTTGTTAAAGATTAACCTAAAAATCTTTCTTTAGCTCTCTGCCAAGCAGTTTTCTTGGATGGTGGTGTGAGTGCAGGACCACGAAGGGCTTTAACACTTAAAATGTAGATACCGCCAACCATCGCTTTAACTTCTCTCTTAACCGGAATCATGTCATAGATACTTGCATCACACATGAATGTCATTGTACGGCCGTTTACTCTTGCAAGAACTACAGGTACTTTGGTGCGGCGCATTCTCTTTGGCACGTTCTCGACTACGACTTTAGGAAGATTAGCATCTTTTAATTTTACACGCTTTTTATCGATAACAAGTAAGGTCATTGGCTGAGCAGCGGCACGAAGCTGTTCCTGAGCTTCCTCAGATTTCTTCTGCTGTTTGTTGCCCCAGATGGTGATGGCAACGAGTGCTGCAACAACGGCAATGAGGATAATAATTGTTACGATCCAGGCTGTGCTGAGAGCAACGATAGGTGATAACATCACGTTACTTCCTCCTTTTTCTCTAATCAATCAAATGTTAGTTTAGCATTTTTTTAAACAAAAGAAAATACTTAATTCGTCAATTCTTTATTTTTTTCAAGCATTTTTGCGATCGTAGACTGTACAGTCGCTGCGACCTGTTTCTTTTCTTCTCTGGACATTTCCTTCATGTAAACAGGGGCACCGAATTCGATCACGATCTTCTGTTTTTTGACAAATGGGATATGCTGCTCAAAGATCTGATCAGTATTGCTGATGGCTACCGGAACGATCGGACAGCCGGATTTTTCTGCGATCTTGAAGCTTCCTTCCTTAAACTCCAGCATCTCATCGCCCATGGCACGTGTGCCTTCAGGGAAGATGACCACACTGTGACCGCTCTTGATGCTGGCGATGCAGTTGAGGATGGATTTCAGACCTTCCTTCAGGTTGTCTCTGTCCAGAAACTCACAGTTCATGTAGCGCATCCAGGTGCTGATGAAAGGAATCTTCTCAAGTTCCTTCTTGGCAACGAAACCGGTCGTGTTTTTGGTCAGAGGATATAAGGTGACGATATCAAAGTAGCTGCGGTGATTGCCCACATAGAGGACCGGTACGTCCTCAGGGACATTCTCCTTGCCGATGACAGTCATATCGATACCGGCCAGCCGCCAGATGATGCGGAAGGCGGTCATGACGATCACGAAGGAGGAACGCTCTTTCTTTGTGATATCGAACTTACCGATGATGGTCTCGATCAGGAAAAGCGGGAGACTGATCAGACAGAAGATACCAAGAAACAGACAGATGGCGAAAAAACGAATCATGGTCTATTTCTCCTCTGCCGGTTCCTGCTCAGGAAGGACTGGCTCGGAAGCTGCTGCCTTTGGAGCAGGCTTCTTGACGGCTTTTCTCTTAGGAGCGGCTTTTTTCTCCGGCTTGGTTGGGAACATACGCTCCTTGTCACGGCCGTAGACTTCGAGTGTTTTCTTCAGATACTCTGCAAGGCCATCGGAGAGCATCTTCTGCTCATAGCGCCAAGCCCAGTTGCCGGCTGCCTTGCCAGGTGTATTCATACGGCAGTCGCCGCCGAAACCGAAAAGATCCTGAAGAGGGAAGATCGCATAGCGTGCAGGAGAACCCAGGGCTGTACGGATGAAATCCCAGTGCACATTCTTGCCGTCCGTATTCATGTAGCGGCGAACCTTGTCACGGTAGATCTCCTTGGTCTCAAGGTACCAGCCGACAGTTGTTTCATTATCGTGAGTACCTGTATAACAGATACAGTTTTCATTGTAAAGGTATGGCAGATAAGCACTCTCTGTTTTGGAATCGAAGGCAAACTGAAGGACTTTCATGCCAGGGAAGCCGAAGTCATCGCGGAGTTTTTCAACAGCCGGTGTGATGATACCCAGGTCTTCCGCAAAGATTGGAAGGTCTTTGCCAAGGCTCTTCTGGATGGCCTTAAAGAGGGAAGCGCCTGGACCTTTGACCCACTTGCCGCCCATGGCTGTTTCATCACCGTATGGGACTGCCCAGTAAGCCTCAAAGCCTCGGAAATGGTCGATTCGGAGATAGTCTACCAGTTTCAGCTGATTGCTGATACGGGAGATCCACCAGCTGTAGCCCGTCTTCTTGTGCTCGGACCACTTATAGAGAGGGTTGCCCCAGAGCTGGCCGGTTGCTGAGAAGTAATCAGGTGGTACACCTGCCACAACGGTCGGATAACCCTTGGAATCTAACTGGAATAAGCCTTTGTTTGCCCATACATCTGCGCTGTCAGGGGATACGAAGATCGGAATATCACCGACGATGGAGATGTGACGTGCATTGGCATAAGCCTTCAGTGCAAACCACTGCTTGAAGAAGATCCACTGGATAAACTGATAGTAGCTGATCTCTTTCTTAAGAGAAGCGGAAACTGTCTTGCGAACCTTAGGATCCAGGAACTGGTAAGCCGGTTCCCAGTCATGCCAGGAACGTCCCTGATGGAGATCCTTGAGCGCCATGAAAAGGGCATAGTCTTCAAGCCAGGACTTGTTTTCTCGGATGAAACGGTTGAATTCGCGCTTGAGCTGCAGGGTTGTCTTCTCTGTAAAGTTGTCATGCGCTTTGCGGAGCAGAGACTGCTTGTAAGCGATCGCCGGACCATACTCAACGGATGTTGTTTTGAAGTCAGGCGCACCGGC
>JAZUHQ010000291.1:0-2338 GCA_045641805.1 Lachnospiraceae bacterium | reverse complement strand
ACCGGATATCATGGTCTTTGACGACTCCTTATCAGCCGTCGATGCTCAGACGGATGCAAAAATCCGAAAGATGCTGTCGGAGGAAACTGAGGATACAACAACCATCCTGATTTCCCACAGAATCACGACACTGATGCAGGCAGACCATATCTATGTGCTGGAAGATGGCCGTGTGATCGAACATGGCGATCATGAGACACTCTTGGCACTGGAAGGTACCTATAAAAAGATTTATTCCTTACAGGTGGAACAGGGGGTGACCGGGGATGCAGAATAATGAAAAACAGACAAAACTCCGCTTCTTCGGTCTGTATGACCTGTGGCCACTCTTAAAGCAGTATAAGACCATGATCATCCGAATGGTCATCCTTGGTGTGCTTGTCACAGCGGCGGATGCGGTCTATCCGCTCTTTAACCGCTATGCCATCAACCACTTCATTGGCCAGCGCACCATGAATACCCTTCCGGTATTTATCCTTCTGTATGTGAGTGTCATCGCTGTTCAGGCGGCTTTAAACATGATCAATATCATGGACTGCGGACGTGTGGAGATGTACACGAACAGAGACCTGAGAAACAATGCTTTCTCCCATCTTCAGGAGTTATCCCTGTCCTATTATAATCAGAACAATGTCGGTTATATTCATGCCCGTGTCATGAGTGATACAGGCAGAATCGGTGAGCTGATGGGGTGGATCTGTATGGACATCATCTGGAGCGGTGCCTATGTCCTTGTCGTACTCCTGATCATGTTGATGACCAATGCCAGACTGGCACTGCTGGTCATTCTTCTTGTACCGGTGATCAGTGTGATCATCTACATGTTTGAGAAAAAACTGCTTGTTTTAAACCGAGAAGTGCGTGAGCAGAACTCTGTGATCACTTCTTCCATCAATGAAGGTATTACCGGTGTCAAATCCATCCGTACCCTGGTCATCGAGGAGAAGATGAGCAAAGAGTATGGTCAGGAAACAGACAAGATGTATCATAAAGCGGTCCGTGCAGCCAGACATTCCGCACTCTTCAGTGCATCCGTCATTATGATGAGTGCCGTGGCACTGGCAGTCGTTCTCTGGAAGGGCGGTCAGCTGACTTATACAGGTCTTATGGAGATCGGTACATTCTCCATTTTCATGTCTTATGCCCTTGGTATGCTGGATCCGATCCAGAACTGCATCAACGATATCGCAGCCATGATCGCTGTTCAGGTCAACATCGAGCGTTACCTGAAACTGGTTCGTACAGAGACAGAAGTATATGATAGTCCTGAAGTTATTGAAAAATATGGCGATGCCTTCAGTCCTAAATATGAGAACTGGGAGCCTCTTCACGGTGATATTTCCTTTAAGGATGTCTCCTTTATGTATCCGGATGGCAATGAGATGGTACTGGAGCACTTCAACCTGGAAGTGCCTCAGGGACAAAATGTAGCCATTGTCGGTGAGACAGGTGCCGGTAAATCGACCCTTGTCAACCTGGTCTGTCGTTTCTTTGAACCGACAGAGGGACAGATCCTGATCGACGGCAGGGATGCAAAAGAACGTTCCTTAAAGTGGCTCCACAGCAACATTGGTTATGTGCTTCAGACACCGCATATGTTCTCAGGAACGATCCGAGAAAACCTGAAATACGGAAGACCGGATGCGACAGATGAAGAGATCATGGCAGCACTGGATCTGGTATGTGCAGACTTCGTCATGGCCAAGCTCAAAGATGGTCTGGACACAGAGATCGGTGAAGGCGGAGACTTCCTCTCCACCGGTGAGAAGCAGCTCCTTTCCATTGCCAGAGCACTTCTTGCAGATCCTCGTATCCTGATCCTGGATGAAGCGACTTCTTCCATTGATACAGTGACAGAGAAGGCGATTCAGGAAGCCATCCAGACCGTCACAAAGGGCAGAACTTCCTTTGTGATCGCCCACAGATTATCGACCATCGTATCTGCAGATGTGATCCTGGTCGTATCCGATGGTAAGATCATTGAAAAGGGTAGTCATCAGGCGCTGATGGCAGCCAAAGGTGCTTATTATCAGCTTTATACCAGACAGTATGAGGAGTTGATCGTCGATCAGATGAAACATGCTTAAAGCGACCTGACGTTGCCTTTAGGGGCATTCTGTGGTATGATATCTACAGTTCAGGTCTTAGGAGGATCACACATGTACAAAGTAACGATCGAGACAATTGAAAAAAAGAATAAAGAAGTGAAAACTTTCATGGTTTCCGATGGAGACAATTTTAACCAGGAGATGAATGCCCTGTCAGATTATCTTTATGATCTGGACATCCCATTTGATGTGGATGAAGACGGCGATATGCTGCTGGACGACATTCTTGT
>JAZUHQ010000290.1:0-8546 GCA_045641805.1 Lachnospiraceae bacterium | reverse complement strand
CAGTGGTTTGTAAAAATGAGCGACATGGCCAAAGCAACCGTAGAGTCCTATAATAAGGGCGAGCTGGTATTCGTACCGGAGAGCTTCGACAAGACCTACCTGCACTGGCTGGAAAATATGAAAGACTGGTGTATCTCCAGACAGCTCTGGTGGGGTCACAGAATCCCTGCTTACTACTGCGACGAGTGCGGTGAGATCGTTGTCGCAAAGGAAATGCCTGAGGTTTGTCCAAAGTGTGGCTGCAAGCACTTCACACAGGATTCCGATACACTGGATACATGGTTCTCCTCCGCTTTATGGCCATTCTCCACACTGGGCTGGCCTGAAAAGACAGAAGAGCTTGACTACTTCTATCCAACTAATGTCCTGGTAACAGGTTATGATATTATTTTCTTCTGGGTTATCCGTATGGTATTCTCCGGTTATGAGCAGACAGGCAAGGCACCATTCGACACTGTTCTGATCCATGGTCTTGTGCGTGACTCTCAGGGCCGTAAGATGTCCAAGTCTCTTGGCAACGGTATCGACCCACTGGAAGTTATCGAGAAATACGGTGCAGACGCCCTTCGTCTGACACTGATCACAGGTAATGCACCTGGTAACGACATGCGTTTCTACTGGGAGCGTGTTGAGTCCAGCCGTAACTTTGCCAACAAGGTTTGGAACGCATCCCGTTTCATGATCATGAACTTCGAGCAGGCCGCTGAGAAGGGTATCTCCATAGATGGCGTGACACTTGCAGACCTGACACAGGCAGATAAGTGGATCCTGTCCAAGATGAATCAGCTGGCTAAGGATGTCACAGACAACATCGACAAGTATGAGCTTGGTATCGCTGTTTCCAAGATCTACGACTTCATCTGGGAAGAGTTCTGTGACTGGTACATCGAGATGGTAAAACCTCGTCTCTACAACGATGCGGATGAGACAAAGGCGGCAGCACTCTGGACATTAAAGACAGTTCTGATCAATGCCCTCAAGCTCCTTCACCCATACATGCCATTCATCACAGAAGAGATCTTCTGCGCAGTTCAGGATGAAGAGCCATCCATCATGATCTCCCAGTGGCCTGAGTTTAAGGAAGAGTGGAACTTCGAGGCAGATGAGAAGGCGGTTGAGCTGATCAAGGAAGCCGTTCGTGGTATCAGAAATACACGTTCAGGTATGAACGTACCACCAAGCAGAAAAGCAAAAGTCTTTGTTGTTTCCGACAGCGAAGAAGTCAGAAGCATCTTCGAGAACGGTAAAGCTTTCTTTGCAGCCCTCGGCTATGCAAGTGAAGTCATGGTACAGGCTGACAAGGCGGGTATCGATGATGATGCTGTATCCGTAATGATCCACCAGGCAGCGGTTTATATCCCATTTGCTGAGCTGGTTGACATCGACAAGGAGATCGAGCGTCTGACAAAAGAAGAGACAAAGATGACAAAGGAGATCGCAAGAGCCAAAGGTATGCTTGCAAATCCTAAGTTCGTAGATAAAGCACCTGCTGACAAGGTGGCTGCTGAGAAGGAGAAGCTTGAGAAGTATACTCAGATGCTGGCTCAGATTCAGGAGAGACTTGCAGCACTCAAGAAATAAGATTGAAAGGGTGCCATGGGCATTCTTGTGATGCCAATCATAGAAAAAAGTGGACCAGGTCCACTTTTTTCTTACGTTAATAGTGAACCTGGTTTACTATTGACATATGATAACAGTGAACCTGGTATGATATTGACATAGGTTAACAATGAACCAGGTTCAGGGAGGGGAAAAGCATGAACTACAGAGAGATCGAAGACTATATCAACAGCATTCCGAGGTTTTCAAAGATTAAGTCTCAGGGCAATTGCCAGGCGATCTTAGAACGTTTTGGCAATCCTCAGGATTCTTTTCACTATATTCATATCGCAGGCACCAACGGTAAGGGTTCCGTCAGTGCCTATCTGGACGCCTGTCTTCGCCTTGCGGGTAAGCGATGTGGTCTCTTTACATCCCCCCACCTGATCACCACCACCGAGCGTATGAAGGTGAATGGGGTCGATATTTCAGAGGAGGCCTTCTGTCAGATCTTTGATGACCTCATGGCAGTTGTCAGAGAGAGAGAAGGGGAGGGCGCACCCCACCCAACCTACTTTGAGTTCCTCTACCTTATGGCTATGATCTGGTTTGGCAGGGAGAAGATCGAGTACGGCATCATCGAAACCGGTCTTGGCGGCCGCCTGGATGCGACCAACCTGATCCGAAAACCGGTCCTGACCATCATCACTTCCATCAGCTTTGACCACATGGAGATCCTGGGCGATACGATCGAGAAGATCGCGGCTGAGAAGGCCGGTATCATCAAGGAAGGCGTCCCTGTGATCTGCGATGGTTCTGTGCCTGAAGCGGCTCAGATCATCCGCAAAACCGCAGAGGAAAAGGGCGCGCCATGCACCATTTTATGGCCTGAAATGGTCCATGATGTAAGACTGACGGATGCAGACAGACATGATCAGGGTCAGATTAAAACAGCATTAAATCATGGCAAAAATATTGATTTTTTACTTGAAGATAGTTATCATAAACTGTATAATGTCCACTTGTGCACATCTGCTGTCTATCAGACAGCCAACAGTTCACTTGCCCTGCTTGGCATGAAAAATCTTCAGATGCAGGACCAGTTGCTGGCACAGGTTTCGGACGAAACCATTCTTTCAGGGCTTTATGGCATGCATTGGCCGGGAAGACTGGAAGAGTTACTGCCGGATATCTACGTGGACGGCGCCCACAACGTGGGTGGCGTGGAAAGACTCGTCGAATCTCTGGCATTGGGATTTGCAGACAGGGCGCTCTGGCTCGTATTTGCGGTAGCCAGCGACAAGAATTTTGTGGAGATGGCCGAAAGGCTCATCTCACTGCAAAATCTCAGAGGCGTGATCGTCACGGAAATTGAAAACAGCAGACGTACAGACCTCCACAAAGTCGCGAAGGTCTTTTCGGAGCGTTTTGAAGGCTATGTCGGTCAGTGTCAGCGCGTGACAGACGCCATTGCCCTCGGTGCTGAAAAAGCAAAGGAAGATGAGGGCATACTCGTATGTGCCGGATCTCTGTATCTGGCGGGCAGTGTGATCGAAGCACTGGGAGGAAAACATGATCAATTTTGAAGAAGAGTTAAAGAAATTTAAGCCAAGTCTTGAGATCTCTCAGGCAGAAGAGGCCATTTATAAGAACGACCTTCGTGATATGACAGACATTATCGAAGACATCATGAAGGAAATGAAGACAACACCGGTGATCAAACGTTTCTAAGGGAGAAGTTAATGAACTGCCTCAAATGCAACATGCCTATGGAGAATACTTACCGCTGTCCACACTGCGGTCAGGAAAACCATGCCATTAAGAAGATTATCTATTCATCGAACTGGCATTACAACCAGGGACTGGCCAAGACAAAGGTCCGCGACCTTTCCGGTGCCACTGTGTCTCTGCGCCAGGCGCTGAAATATAATAAGAGAAATACAAAAGCCAGAAACCTTCTGGGTCTTGTCTATTACCAGATGGGTGAGATGGTCTCCGCTCTGGGTGAGTGGGTCATCAGTGTCCATTTCCAGCCGGTTAAGAACCCGGCCACCGGTTATATCAAGATCATTCAGGAAGACCCGGCCGGTCTGAAAGCCGCCAATAAAGTCATTGAGCGATACAATCAGGCCCTGGAGTTTATCAATGAAAACAACAAGGATCTGGCGATTCTGGAACTGAAAAAAGCGGTCAAGCTGAACCCCAACTACGTGAGGGCTTATCAGCTTTTAGGTCTTCTCTACATGGAGCGCAAGCAGTATGTATCTGCGAGAAAAGCCTTCATGAAGGCGATCAAGATCGACCGTAACAATATAGATACCCTGCGCTATCTCAAGGAAGTCAATCAGCTTCATGAGAAACCGGAAAAGACAGAGGAGCCGGTGGAAGGTTTCCGTCCGATCTACGATCCAAACCCGATCGTCATCGAGCAGAAATCCATCCGCGACTACAATGAGTACAACACCAGCTATATTTCCTTTATCAATGTCCTCATTGGTATCATCATTGGTGCCGCGGTTATTTTCCTGCTGATCGTACCGTCCATCACCAAGTCCAAGGCGGCTCAGTATAACCAGGCCGTCGTTGAGTACTCCGCCCAGATCTCTGAGCGTAACCGAGATGTGACCAACCTTCAGAAGCAGGTGGATGAACTTCAGGCCAAGGTAGAGAACTATGAAGGTGCAGCCATCACCAACGAAGATGTGACTGCGGCTACCTCCTACCTCTTAAGTGCCATGAAGAATTATCTTCAGGACAGCTACAAGGATGCAGCCTATGCCCTGGCAGAGATCAATGCCTCCGCGCTCAGTGACGAGCAGGCCAATATTTATGCCCTTCTCCGCTCACAGACCAAGACCTATGCCATGGATGAGATGTACGCCAACGGTATTGACTGTTACCAGAATGGTGACTATACAGGCGCCATCACCAGCTTCCACAAGGTGCTGAACCTGGATGAGACCTATACAAAAGCGGTTTTCTATACAGCAAGATCCTACCATCAGCTGGGTGATACCAACAACGCAGCTGAGTTCTACAAGACGATCGTGGATCATTATCCTGAATCTACGCTCTACGAGGATTCCCTTGCTGCTTACAATGACCTGATGGGTATTGAGACACCGTCCGACGATAACGAATAGCGTTGCCCGGGACCCGGGTCAGACTATATATATGTGGGGATTTCCCCAGGAAAGGTGAGAACCATGCATTTTACAGAAAGAGATTTTATTCCTGTACTGCTCGGCGGTGACATCAACACTTACAGTGTTGCCAGAGCTTTCTATGAGCGCTACAACGTGAAATCCTATATCTTTGGTAAATTTAAAACAGGACCAAGCTATCAGAGTAAGATCATTCATTATACGGCCAATCCAAAGATCGACACAGATAAGGTCTTCCTCAAGACAGTAAACGGCTTTGCAAAGAAGCATGCGGACAAGACCATCGTCTTAGTCGGCTGCGGTGACAGCTATGTCGCTCTCTGCTCCAAGCACAAGGCCAGACTGGCTGAGAACATCATTGCGCCATACATTGACTTCGACCTCATGAACGACCTCCAGCAGAAGGAGACTTTCTATGGCCTTTGCGATAAGTATGGCATTGACTATCCTGGTACTTTCATTCACAGCAAGGAGATCGGTCATGATTTTGAACTGGATTTCCCATACCCTGTGATCTTAAAGCCATCCGATGGTATCCAGTACTGGGAGCATCCATTTGAGACACAGCACAAGGTCTACACCATCCATGACAAGGAAGAGATGGACCGTGTGCTCGACGATATCTATGGTGCCGGCTACAACGGCAAGCTGATCATCCAGGACATGATCCCTGGCAACGATGAGTTCATGCGCGTGCTGACATCCTACTCCGACCACAATGGCAACGTGAAGATGATGTGCCTTGGCCATGTCCTCCTCGAGGAGCATACACCACACGGTCTTGGCAACCATGCCATCATCATCACAGAGCCAAACGAAGCACTCATGGGCAAGGTGAAAGCCCTCCTTGAGGAAATGCACTATGTGGGCTTCTCCAATTTCGATATCAAGTATGACTCCCGTGACGGCAAGTTCAAGTTCTTTGAGATCAACACACGTCAGGGAAGAAGTAACTACTATGTGACAGGTTCCGGCTTCAATGTGGCTGAGTACATTGTGGAGGACTATGTCTACGGTAAGGAACTGGAACTCAAGTATGCGACAGAAGAGCACCTCTGGAAGGTTGTTCCAAACGGTGTCTGCTACAAGTATGTCAAGGATCCTGAAAACCTTGCCAAGCTGAAGAGACTGATCAAGGAAAAGAAAGTCTGCAACCCTAACTTCATGAAGGGTGACCTGGGTATGCCACGTGTGGCTCGTATGATCAAACTCTACTTCAGCCATTACAAGAAGTATAAACAGTATTATCAATAGTAAAAACGGGCAGCCTTTGGCTGTCCGTTAAGAATATACGAAATCACAAGAAAAGAAAGGAGGGCGCGTATGCAGCGATTAGGTGTGATTGGCGGTATGGGACCGGATGCGACCAGCTATTATTATGAAGAAGTGATCGCACACACCAAGGCATCCTGTGATCAGGAACATATCGATATGGTGATCCTGAATAAATCCTCCATGCCGGACAGAACACGTGCCATCCTCACCGGCGAACATGAAGCACTTCTTGGGACCATGAAAGAGTGCGTGGAGATGCTGACCTTATGCGGATGCGGCAACATTGCCATCCCATGCAACACTTCCCACTTCTTTTATGACAAGATCCAGGCTATGACCAATGTGCCGATCATCCACATGCCAAGAGAGAGTGCCCGATATGCAGCCGCTATGAAAGAGGGCGTAAAGCGCATCGGCATCATGGGTACCGACGGAACCGTCAGAGCCGGTGTTTATCATAAAGAATGTGAGGCATTGGGACTGGAGGCCGTTTCACCGGATGAGGAAGCTCAGAAGGCGGTCATGTCTCTGATCTATGACGATGTGAAGAGCGGTAAGCCGGGAGATCCTGAAAAGTTCAGACTGGCTTATGAGAATCTCATGTCCAAGGGATGCGATGTGATCATTCTGGCCTGTACCGAGATCTCTGTCTTTAAGAGAAACAACCCGGTACCAAAGGAATGTCTGGATGCCATGGATGTACTGGTCAGAGAATCCATTCTCCGTTCCGGTGCAGCCTACGTGGAAGAATAATGGGGGTTAGATCCATGAACTATTATACACTTGCCTGCTATCAGGCACTGATGGAAAAGAATGGCCTGCTTGCAGGCGGCAATCTTTTCGGTCAGGACGATCAGCAGATCACTTATCTGACGTATAATTCAAAGGCCGTCAAGGCAGGCACTTTATTTATCTGTAAAGGTGCTTCCTTTAAGGCAGACTATTTAAAAGAAGCTGTGAGGCGCGGTGCTGTGGCCTATGTGTCCGAGACGGCTTATGAACTCGAGACAGAGGTGCCATGCATTCTCGTTTCCGATATCCGTAAGGCCATGCCACCGATGGCAGAGCTTTACACCAACCAGGCCTGGTCCAAACTCCACATCACTGGTTTTGGCGGTACCAAGGGTAAATCCACTTCCGCTTACTACATGAAAGCCATCGTGGACGACTACATGGAAGCCACAGGCGGTAAGGAGAGCGGTGTGCTTTCCTCCATCGATAACTATGATGGTGTGATCCGCGAGGAGAGCCATATCACCACAGCGGAATCTGTGGAACTTCAGGAGCATTTCCTCAATGCGGTCAATTCCGAGATTTCCTATCTCGAGATGGAAGTTTCCAGCCAGGCGCTCAAGTATGACCGTGTCCTCAACATGCAGTTTGACGTTGCCGTCTTCCTCAACATCTCCGAGGACCACATCAGCCCGATCGAGCATGCCGACTTTGAGGATTACTACACTTCCAAGATGAAGATGTTCGCCCTCTCCAAGCGTGCCGTTGTCAACATGGATGCGGACCTTGCAGAGAGAACTTTAGACTATGCCAAAGAGGCTGGTTCATTTGTGACCTTCAGCTTAAAGAATCCGGAAGCCGATTTCTACGGCTACAACATCCACAAGGATGGCAGCGAGATCGTCTTTAAGGTCAAGTGTGCCCAGTTTGATGAGGAGTTCAGACTGACCATGCCGGGCCTTTTCAATGTGGAGAATGCGGTGGCGGTTATTGCAGCAGCGGTTCTTTACGACATTCCACTGGAATATATCAAGTCCGGTCTTTACAGAGCCCGTTCCTCAGGACGTATGGAGCTCTACATGAGCAAGGACCAGCGCGTAACGGCAGTCGTTGACTATGCCCACAACAAGCTGAGCTTTGAAAAACTCTTCAGCTCCACCAGAGAAGAGTATCCAAACCATGACATCGTGGCCATCTTCGGCTGTCCGGGCTACAAGGCTTATGTCAGAAGAAGAGACCTTGGTCTTGTTGCAGGCCAGTACTCCAGCAAGGTTTACCTTGTCGCAGAGGACCCTGGCAAGGAACCTGTTCAGCAGATTTCCGAAGACATCGCCCAGTATGTCGCTCAGAAGAACTGTCCATACGAGATCATCGAGGACAGAGGTGTGGCCATCCATAAGGCGATCATGGAATGTAAGAAGCCAACCATCCTTCTGATCACAGGTAAGGGCAATGAGACAAGACAGAAATACGGCACCATCTATGCAGACTGCATCACCGATGTGGAGTATGTGAAGCGTTACCTCAAAGAGTACGACCAGGCACCATTCCACGTGATCGAAGATTAATTTAAATACGGAACCTGGTTCAATCTTAGCCTATGTAAATCATGGATGATACATAAGCTAAGATTGAACCAGGTTCCCTTTCTTTTACCCTATTCGCTTCAGTTTTTCATTCAGTTTCCTGTAGATATGGTCCCGGATCCAAGGCTCTGTGGACTTCTCGATCGCCTGATCCAATGGGAACCAGGCCACCGCCTTGTTTTCATCCGGTTTATTTCGAATGGCATCCTCCTCGTCGGCTTCGATCAGGTAGGTGAAGTTGAGGTGGAGG
>JAZUHQ010000289.1:0-8865 GCA_045641805.1 Lachnospiraceae bacterium | reverse complement strand
ACGGTGTATTTTTAACTTATCCACATATCTCTAAGAATAACCCTCTCTTTCCATCTTTTTATACCCCAAAAATCTGTTATAATGAGATGTGTCTTAAAGGTTTTCAGACGATCAATCTGATTATTCATTATATATCTTATTTTAATCAAATATATTCAAGAAGGAATTCTATCTATGAAATTACAACGTTTATATAGTTTAACAAGACAAGCCATCGATGATTATGGCATGATTGAGGAAGGCGATAAAATTGCGATTGGTATTTCCGGCGGTAAGGACAGCTTAACGCTTCTTTACGCCTTAAAAGGTTTATCCAGATTTTATCCGAAACATTTTGATGTCGTTGCCATTACAGTCGATTTAGGTTTTAACAACTTTAATCTGGATGCTATTGAAAAATTGTGCAGTGACCTTGATGTTCCCTATTATGTTGTTAAAACACAGATCGGTGAAATTGTGTTCGATGCACGTCAGGAAAAGAACCCATGTTCGCTCTGTGCAAAGATGCGTAAAGGTGCCCTTAATAACAAAGCACTTGAACTTGGCTGTACAAAGATTGCTTATGGCCATCATCGTGATGACCTTGTAGAGACCATGCTGATGTCCCTGATCTATGAAGGTCAGTTCTATGCTTATCCACCTGTTACCAAACTAGACAAAACAGGTCTTTCAGTCATCCGCCCTCTCCTCTACGTTAAGGAACCTGATGTGATCGGTTTTGCTCATAAAATGCAGCTACCGATTGCAAAAAGCCCATGTCCCGCTAACGGACATACGAAACGTGAATACGTCAAAAATCTCATGCACCAGATCGGTCGTGAAAACCAAGGTGCTATCGATAAGATGTTCACAGCGATCACGGAGGGCAATATTTACGACTGGACACCTAAAGTGAAATAGGACTCTTGGTTGAATGTAATTATATTATGTCAACTATTATTCTTGTTATGACAATCCCAAACAGCGCACGAACATTTGTTCTGACTATCGGAACCAGGTTATTAAGCCTGGTTCTCTTTATTTTAGTCTTTATTTACTGGCGGTCCACTCCTTTTGCTCTAAAAAATACACGCCCATATTTCAGGACGTGTATCACAACATAAGACAGGATGAAATTTATGAAAAAGAATTATTATAAACTGGATACTAACATAAGATCTGACTTTTCTACAGGAATCAGTAAAAGCTGTCCTTCGTAAAGACCTGTCTCTTTCAGTTTGTTGGCTCTGATCACTTCCTGTACATAGCCATCACATGTTGGAAATGCATCACAGATATGATCCTGAGCAAGATCCCACAGGGTATCATTTGTCTGTACGACGTAGGTTACGTATGTTAAATCGTTTGTGCTTGCCTTAGCCTTAATACCGGAGAATGGGCTGAATGCTGCAAATCCAAAACCTAATGCGGCGATCATCATTGCTGTAATCACGATCTTACCAAAACCAAATGTCTTTCTGTTCTTTCTTGTTCTACTCATATCTATATTCCTCCATCTGATCATTTATCATTTTAAAAGATGTTCGAACAATCGTTCCGAACAACTGTTCTGATGCTATTATAGCAATCGAACATCCGTTTGTCAACGTATTTGTTACAAAAATATGAACATGTATTCGATTTTCTTTTAAATGACTCTGTAAACAAGTTTCTCTGTATCTGATGGCTTTATAATAACAAAGCGGAAGTGTAATTTTTTCCACTTCCGCTCTCTGATTTTAATCTTTTCAAATTATTTTTTTAAATATTAACGATCCAGTTGGTACCGTAGATTCCAGCTACTGCTCCATTCTTTGCTTCGCTGCTATCAGGATGTGCGATCAACCATTTGTTTCTGCAGAGTAAGAGTGCATCCTCGTCGCATCTGATTTCAGGCATTTCATCGAGATCACTGTTTGTCTGATCAGGAAGGATGACGATACTCTGATAACCCTCAGGCGCTGCCTGACAAGGTGCATAATGAAGTGTTGTACCATACATTTCGATGGCTGTTCCGGCTGGAACAAGGAATGCAATGACCGTAGATGCATCCAGCTTGTTATCGATAATATCCTGTTCTTTTGCAAGAAGAACAACCATGTCATAACATGCCACATTAATTTCAGTGCCTTTGTGATATTCCAGAGCATTCAGCTGACGAGTTACACCGTTGCAATAACCGATCTCGATAGGCATACCACCATAGAAACCTTCAGAAACGAGTTTGGCAGTCTCAGTCGCCATCATTTCAGCATCGCAAGCCACATATACATTTCCGGTCTGTGGGATTTCTCTGCGTGTCATAATCTCGATCAATGGCTTAAAATCATATCCCTTGATCACTTTGCCATAAGGTCTGAACTCAGGATCTGTGACACAATAGAAAGGTAAACCAGGATTCTTTTCTCTTAATTCATTCAAAGTCATAGCATTGCTCTCCTTTTATTCTAACTGTGTTTATTATACCATATCTTTGATGTGAAATGATCAATTATTGATGGTTGTGCATTGAAGTATTTTTCTATTTTTTCGAACTTTTGTTTGCAAATGTGTGTTCGAGATGATAGAATATAAAAAAGAACATTTGTACGATAATTATCAGGAGGAATATAGATATGTCTAAAGGTAAAATTTCTGCTAAACAGCAGCAGATTCTCGAATACATCAAGAACCAGCTTCTTGCAAAAGGTTATCCACCTTCAGTTCGTGAGATCTGTGAAGCTGTTAAATTAAAATCCACCTCTTCCGTACACTCTCATCTCGAGACACTGGAGAAAAATGGTTATATCAGAAGAGACCCGACAAAGCCACGTGCCATCGAGATTCTTGATGATGAGTTTGCTATGAACAGACGTGAAGTTGTCAATGTTCCTATGGTTGGTACGGTTACAGCCGGTGAGCCTATTCTTGCAGTTGAGAATGTTTCCGGTTACTTCCCTATCCCATCCGATCTGATGCCAAATGCCGAAGTCTTCATGTTAAAGGTTCGTGGCGAATCCATGATCAATGCCGGCATCTATGATGGCGATCAGGTCATTGTTCAGAAACAGTCCAATGCCAGAAATGGAGAGATTGTTGTTGCCCTTGTTGAGGATTCCGCAACAGTCAAGACTTTCTACAAAGAAAAAGATCATTACAGACTCCAGCCAGAGAACGACGCTTTATCTCCTATCATTGTTAAACAGTGTGAGATTCTTGGCAAAGTCATCGGCCTTGTCAGACTGGGAATGTAGACCATCATCCAATAGACCTATAGAAATACAAAAGAACGTATGGATACGACTTCGATCGATTCCATACGTTCTATTTGTTTGATTTGGCATATTTACTGATATCTCATGTATTTATATGAAAATATCGATTCTATACATTCTACCTGGTTTGTAGGATAAGAAATAGTATTCCTACTCTGCCTTGAATGCATCAGCAGCAACTGCTTTACCATCTCTCCAGATTCTCTCAAGATCATAGAACATTCTCTGGTCCTCGGAGAAGATATGAACGATGATATCATTATAGTCCATCAGGATCCATGCTGCACTGTTGTAGCCTTCGATCTGTTTCATCTCATAGCCTGCTCTGCCAAGTGTATCCTGGACGTTATCTGCAAGTGCCTGTACCTGGTTTGGGTTCGCACCACTTGCAATGATAAAGTAGTCAGCAATAACGGTTACGCCCTGGATGTCAATGACACGCAGGTCGATCGCTTTCTTGTCTTCAAGTGCTTCAATTGCCAGTTTGGTCATCTGTTTGGATTTTTCCATGATTAGGCCTCCTGTTTATTTAATAAATCATTATAATAGTTGTAAGTCAGTTCTGTCTGTGGATCGATGTCGCCGCCGCCATCTTTTAAATAATCCAGCGTCTGTTTTAATGTCTCAAGGACAGCCAGATCCAGATTTTCAAAAGCCAGCTTGCGAAGCTCAGGCAGGTTTGGCGCATTCTTACGGCCTGGTTCAATATAATCAGCGACAAACACGATCTTCTCAAGAAGTGTCATCTCCGGTCTGCCGGTAGTATGATACCAGATCGCATTGAGAATACCCTGGTCTGTGATGCCATATTTCTTTTCAGCCAGTGCAGCACCCACCTTACCATGAAGAAGAAATGGATTCTTTTTCTCAACTTTTGAGATTGGCAGATCGTATTTCTTTGCCTTCTCATAAAGCTTGTCTTCACTCATATGTTTCGCACAGTCATGAAGGAGTCCGGCAAGAGAAGCTCTCTCCAGATCCTCACCATAGACCATTGCCAGAGCCATCGATGTATACTGAACGCCCAGTGTATGTCTGTATCTCTTAGTATTCTGTTTACGCTTTAAAAGCTCTTCAATAACGGTAATATCCATCATTTACTCCTCTGAAAGTACGCATGGCTACATATGTCCATGTATACCGTGTTTTTTCTCATCATGATGTCTGTAAAGACCATGGTCCCTGATATATGCATCTACGCTGTCCGGAACCATAAAGCGGATCGGTTTTCCTTCTGATACACGTTCTCTCAGGTTGCTGGAAGAGATCTCAAGATCCGGAATGTCCATCTTTCTGATATCGGCATGGTACTTCTCTTTCAGGTATTCAATCTGTTTGTCAAAATCTTCCTGGGAGACCTGATCTCTGATGGCTGCCAGAATAATACAGTTATTCATTACAGTCATTGGTTCATGCCAGGACTCGATCTGAAAGACTGAATCCGCACCCATGATAAAGTAATACTCTTTATCAGGATGGCATCTGTTCAGATCCTGAAGTGTATCGGACGTATAACTTAATCCCTGACGCTTGATCTCCATATCATCTACACGAAAGTATGGAATGTCTTTAACAGCTGCTTCCAGCATAGCGACTCTGTCGCTTGCCGGTGTAATGATCAGATCTGTCTTATGTGGTGGATCACCATTCGGAAGAAACATCACTTCATCCAGATCAAAAGCTCTGTAGGCATTTTCTGCTAAAATCAAATGTGCCATGTGGACCGGATTAAAGGTGCCACCCATGATACCTACGCGTTTATTTTTACACATCATTCTTCTCTCCTGTGAAAGAATTATTATGGAAGGATGATCTTTTTCTTATTATCTTTGCCTTCCTTGTAAAGGACGATCTTCTTACCGATAACCTGAACAACCTCAGAGCGCGTTCTCTCAGAGATCACCTGTGCGATCTCTTTTGGATCATCAAGGCAGTTCTGAAGAACAGAGACCTTGATCAGCTCTCTGGCTTCAAGAGACTCTGCAATCGCTTCTACAAGCTCAGGTGTGACGCTGGATTTACCAATCTGGAAGATTGGGTTGATATTCATAGCAAGACCTTTTAAATAAGCTCTCTGTTTACTGTTTTTAATCATGATAACCTCTGTTATTTATAATAATCAAATTCCAGGTCGCAGACACGTACTGTGTCGCCTTCCTGAATGCCTAATGCTTCAAGTTCATCAAGAATACCGTTGTCCTTCATGAATTTCTGGAAGAAATCAAAGCCCTTCTCAGACTCAAGATTTGTGTAACCGAGCATACGCTCAACACGTGGACCTTCAATGACGAATACACCTTCTTCTTCGTCGGATCTGGATACATAGAATGGAAGCTGCTCCTCTATGGATTCAGGGAAGTATTCTCTCTCAAATACGATTGGCTCATCCCCGAGTGAATCAAGCAGTTCTCTTACGTAGAATAAGAGCTCTTTGACACCTTTACCGCTGACAGCGGATATAGGGAATACCTTGATACCCTTTGGTTCGAACTCATCGCGGATCAATGTGATCGCATCATCATTTTCGCCATCAAACAGTGTATCGATCTTGTTGGCTGCGATGACCTGAGGTCTTCTGGCAATTTCAGGATTGTAAGTTTCAAGTTCCTGATTGATCTTATAGATATCATCGATCGGGTCTCTGCCCTCGACACTGGCACCATCCACGATGTGAATGATCACCTTTGTACGTTCGATATGTCTTAAGAATTCAAAGCCAAGACCGACACCCTCAGAAGCACCTTCGATGATACCAGGGATATCAGCAATAACAAAACCTCTGCCATCCGGAAGGTCAACAACACCAAGGTTAGGATTCAGTGTTGTGAAATGATAGTTGGCAATTTTAGGTCTTGCATTTGTTACTCTTGATAAGAAAGTAGACTTACCTACGTTAGGGAAGCCGACAAGACCGACATCAGCGATGGTCTTGAGTTCAAGTGTAACAACCAGTTCCTGTGCTTTCTGGCCCGGCTGAGCGTATTTAGGCGCCTGCATGGTTGGTGTGGCATAGTTCATGTTGCCTTTACCGCCTTTACCGCCTTTTAAGATGACCTGACTGTTATTGCCATTACTCATATCTGCAATGACAAGTCCGGATTCCGCATCTTTGATCAGTGTTCCCTCAGGAACTTTGATGATCAGATTCTCACCGTCAGCACCATGGCATCTGCGCTTACCGCCCTCTTCACCATTCTGAGCACAGTATTTTTTCATGTGTCTGAAATCCGATAAAGTATTGAGACCTTTATCTACAACAAAAATGACGTCACCGCCACGACCGCCATCGCCGCCGTCCGGACCGCCGTCAGGGATATACTTTTCACGTCTGAAACTTACGTGACCATCTCCGCCTTTACCGGATCTGATATAAATTTTTACCTGATCTGCAAACATCTTCGCACTCCTTTCTAAAGCACTCATTTGCTCTTGGAAACAATGTTTAAAAAGAAACGACTTCAAATCCTATTCAAATCTGAAGCCGTTTACATGATTCTTATTCATTAACTACGACAGGGTAGATAGAAACCTGTTTCTTGTCTCTGCCCTTTCTCTCAAATCTAACAACACCATCAACTAATGCGTAAAGTGTGTCATCACCACCGATACCTACGTTAAGGCCTGGATGAATCTTTGTACCACGCTGTCTGTAAAGAATGTTGCCTGCTTTTACAAACTGTCCGTCTGCTCTTTTCGCACCTAATCTCTTAGCCTCGGAATCTCTACCGTTCTTTGTAGAGCCGACACCTTTCTTATGAGCGAAGAACTGAAGGTTCATTGTTAACATGAGTTACACCTCCTCGATCTCTAAATGTATAAAATTGCCGTATGTCTCTTCGATGGATTTCAGTCCCATGATCATTGTATCGATCAGTAAAACGGCATCATGTGAAGGGGTTTCATCGAATTCAAAATCGATCATTCCACTTTCCGGATCCTGGCCTACGCCATAAGGATCTTCCGTAAATGCATCGATGGCATTGATCGTATTGATCACCAGTACGGAAACCGCACTACAAACAATATCTGATCCCTCTTCCGCATATGCTGCGTGACCATCGCATCTGAAACCTATACAGCAACCGCTTTCGTCTTTTCTGACTGTCACATTAACCATTTGGCAATACCAAAATTAAGCGTTGATCTTCTCGATCTTAACCTTTGTGTAAGCCTGTCTGTGACCGTTCTTCTTGTGATAACCAGTTTTTCTCTTGTACTTGTAAACGATAACTTTCTTTGCTTTGCCATCGCCGATAACTGTAGCTTCAACTGTAGCACCAGCAACTGTTGGATTACCAACCTTAACGTCATCACCGCCTACAACAAGAACCTGATCAAAAACAACTGTAGCACCAGCTTCAGCACCGAGCTTCTCAACTCTGATCTCTTCACCTTCAGCTACTTTGTACTGTTTTCCACCTGTTGCGATAATTGCGTACATTATAGGGCTCCTCCTATTCTCATTACTCGCCAGTTACGGTATTTCGTGTTTTGAACACAAAATTTAGACCCCACTGTGCGGCATCCTCATTATCTTAGCATGGTCTTTTATGTTCGTCAACCAAATTTTCAAATAATTTTTGTACGGTCTGATGTACAAAAGACATGGGTCCATTACAGATCCGCCAGCTGTTCACGAAGGGATCTTCTTTCCTTCTTACGCGTCATCTCGACCAAAGACAAGGCGGTTCGATCGACAACCGTTGTCTGAATCGGATCTCTGTTGACTGCCTTTCTAAGTGCCTGCATGAGATGTGCATTGTTCTCATTCGCTTTCATATTAATGAAGTCAATGATAATGATGCCGGACAGGTTGCGCAGACGAATCTGCCTTGCAATCTCCTCTGCCGCTTCCAGATTGATCTTCATAAAGTTGGACTCACTATCGTTCTTTCCAATTGCTTTACCGGTGTTGACATCGATGACGGTCAAAGCTTCCGTCGGTTCGATCACCAGATAGCCTCCGGATTTCAGCCATACTTTCTTATCACGCAGTTTTTCAATCTGTGCTTCTATGTTTTTGAGTTTTAACAGGGAATAGGTCTCATCCTTATAAAACTTCAGATCAAAATGACACAGATCCGGAAAGGTCTCTTTTCTCTCTTTGACAGCCTCATAGACTTCAGGAATGTCTGTGGTAAATTTCAGATGGTAATCACTCTCGTATTTCTTGAGCATGGATTCATAGAGCTTATCGCCTGATCTCATCTTTGAAAAGCAAGTACGATGTTTGGCAGTTGACATAATCACATTACAGTCAACCATCAGTCTTTGCATCTCTGAAAGGATCTCTTCCTCCGAAGCATACTGAGCTTCTGTACGGATCATGTAGCCGAATTCTCCACCCTTTTCCTTGAGGATCCTGATGAGCATCTCTTTCTTATCCCCATCTTTGATCCTGTTGGATACCCGGATATCGTCTCTTCCGGCATAAAGAATCAGATAATGGCCGGAAAACTGGAGCTGGCTGGTCAGGCTATATTCCTTGGTTTTCAGATTCTCTTTGCTGACCTCTACAAGAATCTCATCCCCCGCCACAAGTTTCTCATTCTTCTTTATATTAAGGAAAAGATGTTTGGGATTTTCATTGATCGGATAATAGCCCATGACACCTTTACCAATCTCGACAAAA
>JAZUHQ010000288.1:0-3194 GCA_045641805.1 Lachnospiraceae bacterium | reverse complement strand
GAATACACCCTCAGAGACAACCGCACCGCGGGCGATGCCATCGGTCACTTTCGCAACAAACTGTACAGCGGCCAGGTCATTGAACGCTTCCACGATCTGTCCATCGCTGATACCACGGCACTTGGCATCTTCCGTGTGGATCCAAAGTGTCATCTGTTTTCTGGAAGCAACCAGTTCTTTTCGGTTTGTAAAGGTGGAATTAAGACTCCATGGACTAGCGGCTGCCACCAGTTTCAGTGGTTCCTTACCACCATGATTTCTGAAATAGCAAGGCATTGGTCTTTCCAGCTTTGGATTGACGATCATAAACTTACCGCTGTCTGTGCGGATATCCATGTGATCGGAAAATGGCATGCTCACACCGCCACCCTCTCTGAGGATCTGACGGTCTTTTTCCGAAAGGGCTGCCACAGCCGGTGTCGGATGATCCAGCACATAAGTCAGCATCTCTTCCTCTGTCATCTTGAAATAGTCTTCCTCATAACCCATGCCCTGGGCCAGAAGCTGAAAGGTATCCCAGTTACTCTTACATTCACCCGGTGGATCTACCGCCTTCCAGGCCGTCTGAAGGGTACAGAAACCATACGCTTTATAAATATCGACATGCTCTGTGGAGAAAGTCGCCGGAAGGATAATGTCCGCATACTTTGCGGTATCTGTCATGAAGCGCTCATGAACAACCGCAAAGAGGTCTTCTCTCATCAGGCCTCTTCTGACAGCGGTCTGATCGCTGCATGTATTCATCGGATTACCGGCATAAATGTAGACACTGTGGATGGCTTCTTCTCCCTTAAGTGCCAGCGCCTGGCCAAACTGATTGATGTTGATACTGCGGGCCGGTTCCGTACGGAAATCTTCTCTCACATAGGCTTTGTTGCTCACATAGTTGGTATTAAATGGGGCACAGCTGCAGATACCGCCGCCATTCTGCCATGCACCGGTCATGAGAGACAGGATCACGATCAGTCTCAGTGTCATGGCGCCGTTGCCATGTCTGGATGGGCCTGAACCGGTGATGATCACAGGGGCTTTTGCCTCTGCATAGGTTCTTGCCAGCTGACGGATCGTCTGTGCAGGAATACCGGTCTCTGCCTCGGCCCACTCAGGGGTGTAGGCATCCAGCGTTGCCTTGAACTCAGGATAGCCCTCGGTAAAGGTCATCATAAAATCCTCATTGGAGAGACCTTCCTCTACCAGCACATGCATCATGGCAAGGGCCAGGGCACCATCTGTACCTGGTCTGATCAGCACCGTCTCATCACAGAATCTGGCGGAGTCGTTGGCGAATGTCTCGATCAGGATCTTTTTCTTGTCCCTGTTTTCCGGCTTCATAATCTGTTCCATGATGTGGATCTTGGTGGCCGGGGCATTGGTTCCCCAGAAAATATAGCAGCCACATCCGCCAAGCTCTCTTGTTTCCACACAGCCGGTCTTACCAACGACCTGGGTATAGCCCTCACCTTTTGCAGAAGCGCAGAGTGTTCTGACCAGCTTGCAGGCATTCATTTTGGCAAAGAAAGAATCACCGCAAAAACGCTGGATCTCACTCATGACACCGGAGTACATCCAAGGCATAATGCTCTTTGGTCCATGTTCGGCGATGATGGCTTTCCATGTATCGGTGATGGTTTTCACAGCTTCCTCCCAGCTGATCGGTTCAAACTGACCCTGACCCTTCTGACCGGTTCGCTTAAGCGGTGTCAGAATACGGTCCGGTGCATTCATGTCTCGCTCATAGTGCTGCATTTTTCTGCAGATCAGAGCGTGGGACACCGGGTGGTCCGGATCATGATGGACAGCCACAACACGGCCATCTTCCACTTCACACAGAAGACCGCAGGTGGATGGACAGTCATAAGGACACACTGATTTTTTATATTCTTTCATGTCTATTTTCCTCGTTTCGTCTATCAATATCTGACATAGGCAGACATCCCTTCGTTACTCATTTCTATTATAAATTCTCCCCTTGCCTGCGTCAACGAATACCCCCGTCCATGTCCGTAAACTAAGTCTTCTCATGCTGGTTAGTGCTTTCCGAATCCCTGTTTTTGTGCTATGATGTTAGCATATCAATGTTCTAGACACAGAATCAAAAGAACAATCATTAAGAACATTCTTCTCACTTGACGAACAGGAGGATTTTTAGATGTTACGTGAAATTATTGATGATCTTTATTTAAATCAGAATTACAACTGTGGTGAGTGTATTCTCCGTGCAGCGAATACCGCTTATGGTTTAGGCCTTGATGAGAAAGGCTTAAAACTCGCTGCCGGTTTCGGTGCAGGCATGGGCTGCGGCAATACATGCGGCGCTTTATCTGCTGCCATCTCCGCCCTCAGTATGCTCTACTGTGACGAGAAGGCCCATGAAACAGAAGGCTTCAAGGAGTTATGCGCGGAATTCGTTGCCACATTTAAGGCAGAACTTGGCAGTGACAACTGTGAAGACCTGAAAGCACTCTACCGTTTCCCTGAGGGTGATGACAGACGTTGCCTCATCACGATCGAGAAAGCAGCCGATTGTCTGGAGGCTTTTGTCAAGAGACAGGCCGGCGAATCCGCTGCAGAAGAAGTGGCTGTATCCCCTGAGGATATCAAGCGCGTCAAAGGTATGGGCTTCTTACACAACAAGGGTACTGCCGATCGTTTCAGTGCGCGTGTCATCACAGTGAACGGCAAACTCACATCCGCTGAGATGAAAAACATCGCGGAGGCAGCTGAACTCTACGGCAGCGGCAGCATTGCACTGACAACACGTCTGACAACCGAAGTCATCGGTATCCCATATGATAAGATTCCTGATTTCCAGGCTTACATTGCCAAAGCCGGCCTCGAGACAGGCGGTACAGGTTCTAAGGTACGTCCGGTTGTTTCCTGTAAGGGTACCACATGTCAGTATGGTCTGATCGACACTTACGAGCTTTCCAGAAAACTCCACTATCTCTTCTATAAAGGCTACAGATCCATCAATCTGCCACACAAGTTTAAGATCGGCGTCGGCGGTTGTCCAAACAACTGTATCAAGCCATCCTTAAACGACCTCGGCATCATGGGTCAGCGCATTCCTAAATTTGACAAGGACCTTTGCCGTGGCTGTGCAAAGTGTCAGATCGTTGAAGCCTGTCCGATCAAGATCGCAGAAGTTGTCGATGGCAAGCTCAACCAGGATCCTGCCCTTTGCAACAACTGTG
>JAZUHQ010000287.1:0-8976 GCA_045641805.1 Lachnospiraceae bacterium | reverse complement strand
TCAGCGTCTACTACATACCATTTTCTTTCAATTGTTGCAGGGCTAGCTACAAAACTCTTCATGGTGTACCTCCTAATGATTTTATACATACGTATAATTAATGTCTGCTTACCGGTCGATATGAATCATAGATGAGCTGATGTAAATGTCCGAAAGCACCAGAAACATTCTTTCACTCCCTGATCTCGTCAATCACAGGAAGCGTCATACAATACCGATAATTACTATATTGAAAAACAGTCTCCGTCGGGGCAGACTTCAACTATTTTTAGACATACCGTCACAATTAGATATTATAATCCCTGTATACAGCCATGTCAACAAAATTTTTGCTCTTTTTTTGCGCACTTGTGGATAACTCTCTCTCTGTTTTTAAACCTGTCCACAGCCCATACTCAACCACCATTTTTCCACAAAAGTGCTTCAAAAAAGAAAATATACCCCCTTATTTCGCCTTTGATTCCGTTCTTCTCACCCTCTGACTGTGCTATAATGTACTTAAGTTAAACAGGTTTTTCCAAAGACAAAACCTGCGAAAGAACATATCCATTCACGATTATATATAAGGAGGACTTTATGGATACCAACAACTTTAACCAGGGACAGGGACCTCAGGTCGATATCAACCTGGATAATTTTGCAAAAATGTTTAATAAAGGAAAACGTGGGGGCTTCCGAAGAGGACCAAAACAGCCGAAGACACCAAAACATGGCGTCCCTGATTACGGCAAACTTCAGGTTAAGAGCCTTGTGGGCGGTCTTGTGGCTGCACTTGTCATTATCCTCTTCTGTTTCCTGATACTGCTCATTCCTTTTAATCCAATGAGCGTACCATTCTGGTTCATGATGATCTTTGCCATCGCCGCCTTTGTGACCGTCCGGTACCTGATCATCTACGGCAGCACCTATGGCTATGAACATATGATGCCGAATGAAAAGATCAGCTATGGCCAGATGCAGACGAATGCCCTTAAGCTCTACCTGGTTCCGGGCATCCTTTTAGCCTTCGCTGTTGCGCTTGGTTTTGCCAGCAGCACCATCTTCCACGCCAAAGCTTACTCTTCCATTTTAACTGTTCAGGAAGCTGTCTTTGCCGATGACCTGGAAGAAACACTGAACAATGACTCCATCGCCCTGATGGATACCAAGTCTGCCAAGATGCTGGGTGACCGTGAGATTGGTTCCCTGGCCAGCGTCGTCAGCCAGTACAATGTTTCTGATGACTACACACAGATCGACTTTAACGGTAAGCCTAAGAAAGTCGCAGCCCTCGACTATGTCGGCTTCTTCAAATGGCTGGCCAACAAGTCCATCGGTGTTCCGGGTTATGTCATGGTCGACCCGGTTTCCATGTCCGCTTCCTATAAGCAGTGTGATCAGGGTATGATCTATGTGCCATCCGCTTACATCCTTCAGGATGCAGAGCGTCACATCCGTCTCCATTACCCAACAGCCCTCACAGGCAACCTTCACTTTGAGGTCGATGAAGAAGGTCACCCTTATTATATTGCTTCCACTTATACACACACCATCCTGCTCTTTGGCGGCTCCACAGTCAATGGTGCCATCATCATGGATCCAACAAACGGCGCCGTTGAGCGCTATGCACTGGCAGATGTTCCTACATGGGCAGACGATGTCTATGACGGCAACGTAATCTGTGAGCAGTACAACTGGTTCGGTACATTAAAGAACGGTTTCCTCAACAGCCTGATCGCTAAGAAGGGCTGTAATCAGGTGACTCAGTACAGAGCGGATGACAACGAAGACGAAGATGAAGTGCCTGTTTCCGACTACGGTTATGTCGCAAAGGACGGCGATATCTGGATCTACACCGGTATCACATCCGTCAATGGTGACAGCTCCAATATCGGTTTCCTGCTTGCCAACGAACGTACAGGTGAGGCCCACTACTACAACATCGCCGGTGCAGACGAGCGTTCCGCGATGGCTGCTGCAGAAGGTGAAGTTCAGGAGAAACGCTACCAGGCTTCCTTCCCATCCCTCATCAACGTGGATGGCAACCCGACCTACATCATGGTTCTGAAGGATGCTTCCGGTCTTGTTAAGCTCTTTGCAACCGTCAACGTTGAGCAGTACAACCTTGTCACAACCGCAACTTCCCAGAAGGAATGTATCTCCAAGTACAGAGCCCTCCTTGGTCTTGAGAGCATCAGCGACGGCGACCCTGATAAGCAGATCGACGAGGAAGCATTCCTTGAGCCTACAGGCGAAGCCGATGTGACTGTTGCAGATATGAAATATATCGACATAAACGGTAATACCTATATTTACATCATCACAGACGATCAGCAGATCTACAAAGCGAAAGCCGCTTCTCATGAAGATATGCTTCTCATCGGTATCGGTGACAGCGTTCATATTACTTTCAATGAGAATACGATCATCAGCTGCACAAGATAAGACGAAACATAAAATCTAAAACAAAGACATGAACAGGCCCCGGTTAACGTGCCTATCCTTCAGATATTTGAAGTGATACATACGTAAGCCGGGGCCTGTTGTTTTTAATTCCAGTTCTTAATCGGACGCTTATTCAATCTCTTCTGCCCTATCCTCCCCATAGACAATCTCCATAAGAGTCAGTCCATGTGGCGGTGCAGTTGGGCCTGCTGCCTTTGGTTTCGGATGCTCAACCGCTTCTTTTACCGCTTCAGGCAGGGTCTGTTCAAAGCCTACCTTGATCAGTGTACCGGCGATGATACGGACCATGTTGTAGAGAAATCCGTTGCCTGTAATCCGCAGGATGATCATATCCCCTTCCTCGCGAAGGTCCAGGGAATAGACGGTTCTCACGGTACTGAGCACATCTGTTTTCTGGGAACAGAAGGAACGGAAATCATGCTGGCCGACCAGGTAAGCGGCTGCCTCTCTCATCTTTTCAATATTGAGCTTCTTAGGCACAAAATAGCTGTAAAGACGCTCATTCGGCAGCTGTGTCCGTCTGTTCAGGATCTTATATTCATAGGTCTTGGTCACATTGGTATAGCGGGGATGGAAATCCGGGGCGACCTCCACCGACTCCTGGATCACGATGTCCTTAGGGAGCCTCTGGTTGATGGCCAGGGCATACTTCCAGTCCGGGATGTTCTTCGTTGTATCAAAGACAGCCACCTGTCCCAGAGCATGCACACCGGAATCGGTGCGGCTGGCGCCTGTCACATTGACTTTCTCTCCAACGAGGTTTTCTATGGCTTTCTGAAGCTCCGCCTGAATAGAGGGACCATTGGGCTGTACCTGCCAGCCACAGTAGTTGGTGCCATCGTAGGCGACGGTCAGTTTAATTCTATGCATATGGGTAAACTCCTTTTCTTCCCCTATCATACGCTATCTAAATCAAAAATGCCACAAAAAAAGACTTACTCAGCCCTTTCACAGGACTCAGTAAGTCTTTATTACTATAAAATCACTCTCATGGCGATCATCAGCGCCAGATAAACCAAAATAACCAGGTAAGCCAGCTTATCCCTGCCTACATATTTCAGCGGTTTCATCTTGGTTCTGCCTTCGCCGCCCTGATAACATCTGGACTCCATGGCCAGTGCCAGATCGTTGGCTCTTCGAATGGCCGCAATAAAGAGCGGTACCAGAAGAGGCACCAGGTTTCTGGCCTTCTGGATCAGGTTGCCGCTGTCAAAGTCTGCGCCTCTTGCCTGCTGGGCCTTCATAATCTTATTGAGCTCCTCCATGAGGATCGGAATAAAACGCAGGGCGATGGACATCATCATGGCGATCTCATGGACCGGAAGGCCGATCTTATTGAACATGTGAAGGCTCTTTTCAAGGCCGTCTGTCAGGGCATTCGGTGTTGTTGTCAGTGTCATGATAGATGAACCGATGATCAGGTAACAGAGGCGGAATACCATGAATACACCGCTTCTGAGGCCTTCTTTGGTGATGGTCAAGATGCCCAGCTTTAAGAGCTGGTCTCCCGGTGTCAGAAAGACATTGAAGAAGAAGGTCATCAGGATGATCACAAGGATGGCCTTGAGGCCTTTGAGCATAAATTTCACAGGCACCTTTGAAAGCTTGATGACACCGAGCATGAAGAGTGTCACAAGGACAAAGGATGGAATACTGTGGATCAAAAATACGGTAATGATAAAGATCAGTGTGCCGAAAAGCTTGACTCTCGGATCCAGCTTATGGATCAGGGAGTCTTCCGGATAGTACTGTCCGATGGTAATGTCTCTGATCATACGCCTGCCCTCCAAAGCTTGATAATGGCCCTCTCGGCATCCTGGGCAGTCAGTACCTTTGTATCGACCGCATAGCCTTCTGCCTTCAGTTCGCTCATGAGATAGACCATCTCAGGGGCACGAAGGCCGATGGATTCCAGGTATTCATAGTCCTCGTAAACCTCATAAGGGGTGCCATCGCGGACGATCTGACCCTGGTTCATAACGATCAGTCTGTCTGCATATTTGGCCATATCTTCCATGGAATGGGAAGAGAGGACGACAGTCATACCGGTCTCCAGATGGATACGGTAGATCAGATCCAGGATCTCTGTCTTACCGGCCGGATCAAGGCCTGCAGCAGGCTCATCCAGCACCAGAACATCCGGTTTCATGGCAATCACACCTGCAATCGCCACACGTCTCTTCTGGCCGCCTGAGAGCTCAAATGGGGACTTTTCAAAGTCACTCTCTGCGATACCTGTCATCTTGAGGGCTTCTCTGGCTCTCTCCAAAGCTTCTGCCTCGGAAAGGCCTGTGTTCTTAGGGCCAAACGCCACATCCTTAAGGACTGTCACATCAAAGAGCTGGTATTCCGGATACTGGAAGACCAGACCGACCTTCTGACAGAGCGTCTTACGGTTATAGTCTTTGGCACTGATATCCTGGCCACGGAAATAGACATGGCCCTCGGTTGGACGCATGAGGGCATCCATATGCTGGATCAGGGTGGATTTACCGGATCCTGTGTGACCGATCAGGCCGGTAAAGCTGCCTTCCTTGATGGTCAGGTTGATATTTTTTAACGCCTGTTTACTAAAAGAAGTACCCGGGCTGTAGATATAATTCACGTTTTCAAAAGAAAGAATGTCCGCTCTCTTAGAGCCGTCATCCATCTGATAGCCTTCATCACCGCAAGGACAGGCCCCACTTGCTTCCTTCTTTTCACCCGCCGGGGATGGTTTCTTTAAGGCCTCGATAATACCGGCTTTGAGCTCTTCGCTTCGGATAATGCCTTCCGGTAGAGCCATACCGTCTGCGCGGAGTCTGTAGGCCAGATCAGCTGATGCAGGCACCGTCAGATGATACTTTTCGAGTTCATCCACACGGGAGAAAATGTCTTTAGGGCAGCCATCCATCACAATGCTGCCTTCGTTCATGACGATGACACGGTCTGCCTCAGCGGCTTCTTCCATGTAGTGGGTGATCATGATGACAGTGACGCCCAGCATCTTGTTGAGGGCATGCACAGCGGCCAGGACTTCCACACGGCCGATCGGATCCAGCATGGCGGTCGCTTCATCCAGGATCATGCAGTCCGGCTGCATAGCCAGAATGCCTGCAATGGCAATACGCTGTTTCTGTCCGCCAGATAATTTATTCGGTGAATGGTAACGGTAGGCGGTCATACCACTCTTTTCAAGACTGTCTGCCACACGTTCCCAGATCTCTTCAGATGGAACGCCGATGTTTTCAGGACCGAAGGCCACATCCTCCTCCACAATGGAAGCGATGATCTGGTTATCCGGATTCTGGAAAACCATGCCTGCAGAACGTCTGATTTCAGGCAAATGCGCTTCATCCTCAGTGGAGTAGCCATTGACCCACACAGTACCATTTGTCGGCTTTAAAAGACCATTGAGGTGCCTTGCCAGTGTGGATTTACCACTGCCGTTATGTCCGAGAAGCGCAACAAAAGAGCCCTTCTCGATCTCCAGGTCCACACCCTTCAGCACTTTGAAAACGGATTCAATTTTTCCTTCTTCATCTTTGACGATGAAATCATGCATGAGCTGCATTGTCTTAATGATACCCATTTCGGCCTCCAAAAAATATAAGTACATCTAACTCTACCATCCTCAAGGAGAATTATCAACCTATAAACAAAAAAGAAGATCCGGTAGAACCGAATCTTCTTTTTCATTTGATGTTTCTATTGAATTATACTAACTCAATGATAACTTCCATAGCTGCATCGCCCTTACGCTCACCGATCTTAACGATTCTTGTGTAACCACCGTTACGGTTAGCGTACTTCTCAGCGTACTCGCCAAAGAGCTTGTCCTGAAGGTTAACAGTCTTTGTGTTAGCTTTCTTCTTAGCGTTGGAAGCTGGGATCTCTTTCTTAACATAGAGAGCCTTTGCCATAAGTCTTCTAGCGTGGAGACGGGATGGCATATCTTTCTTGATTGTCTTCTCTACTGTATCGAATACAACCTTGCCGTCCTCTTTTACTCTCTTGCCGTTAGCGTCCTTACGAACAACCTTAGCCTGAACTGTTACTTCTTCGAAGTTATCTTTCTCTTTAACGCCGAGTGCGATTAAGCCTTCAGCGATTTTTCTGATTTCTTTAGCTTTTGCCTCTGTTGTTCTGATCTTACCGTAGAATAAAAGATCAGTTACCTGGTTTCTAAGCAAAGCTTTACGCTGACTGGAAGTTCTTCCAAGTTTTCTATAGCCTGCCATTTGTATATCCTCCTAATTAGTCGTTGTCACTGGAATTAAGCTGAAGACCAAGTTCTTTCAGTTTTGCAAGAACTTCGTCGAGGGACTTACGTCCAAGGTTTCTCACCTTCATCATATCCTCAGCTGTTCTGTTTGTCAGTTCTTCAACTGTGTTGATACCTGCACGTTTCAGACAGTTGTAAGAACGAACAGATAACTCAAGCTCGTCGATATTCATCTCGAGAACTTTTTCTTTCTCATTGTCTTCCTTCTCTACCATGACTTCTGCAGTCTTAGCACTCTCGGAAAGGTCAATGAAAAGATTCAGATGGTCACTTAATACCTTTGCAGCAAGACTTACTGCTTCATCCGGACCAAGTGTACCATTTGTATATACATCCAGAGTCAGTTTATCAAAGTCAGTTACCTGACCGACACGTGTATTCTGTACAGTCATGTTAACGCGCTCTACTGGTGTATAAATGGAGTCAACTGCAAGCACATCGATTGGAAGATCTGCACTCTTGTTCTTATCAGAACTTACGTAGCCTCTGCCCTTTGTAATTGTGAGCTCCATAAATAACTTACAGTCAGCACCACCAGAAAGGTGAGCGATAACCTGATCCGGATTCATAATTTCGATATCCTGATCAACCTGAATATCGGCTGCTGTTACAACGCCTTCGCCTACGTATTCGATATATGCAGTTTTTGGCTCATTGGTCAGACTCGTATTTTTGATCGCAAGACTCTTGATGTTCATGATGATCTCAGTGACATCTTCCTTTACGCCAGGGATGGAACTGAACTCATGAACTACGCCGTCAATCTTTACATGGCTGACAGCAGCACCTGGAAGAGAAGAGAGCATGATTCTTCTGAGAGAATTACCCAGAGTGATGCCATATCCTCTTTCTAAAGGCTCTACTACAAAGCGTCCGTATTTATTGTCTTCTGATATCTCTGCAATCTCAATTTTTGGTTTCTCAAAATTGAACACTAAATTAGCCCTCCTTTATGGGGTAAACGATTGATGAGGGTACTTAACTCGCCTGTCAATTAGCTAAAATCTATTATTTAGAATATAACTCGACGATAAGCATTTCATTTACTGGAACGTCGATCATATCTCTGGAAGGAAGTGTCTTAACAACTGCCTTGAGATTCTCCTGATCACACTCAAGCCACTCTGGAACTACTCTGCCGTTTGTAGCTTCAAGTACGTCCTTAAATCTCTGAGAGGACTTCTTGTTCTCTCTGATTTCAATAACATCGCCAGCCTTAACTAAGTAAGAAGGAATGTTTACAAGCTTACCATTAACTAATACATTCTTATGGTCTACGATCTGTCTTGCTTCTTTTCTTGTTCTAGCGAATGCAAGTCTGAAGATAACGTTGTCAAGACGTGTCTCAAGCATAACCATAAGGTTTGTACCTGTCATACCCTTCATCTGTGCAGCTTTTGCATAGTAGTTTCTGAAAGGTTTCTCAAGTACACCATAAATGAATTTTGCTTTCTGCTTCTCTGTTAACTGTAAACCATACTCTGATTTCTTTTTATTACCTCTAATGGACTGTCTATTAGATTTCTTATCCATGCCAAGGTAGATTGGATCAAGTCCAAGGCTTCTGCATCTCTTTAAAACTGGAACCATTTCTCTAGCCATATCTATATAAACCTCCTATTAGACTCTTCTACGTTTTGGTGGACGGCAGCCGTTATGTGGAACTGGTGTTACGTCTCTGATGGATGTAACCTGGATACCACATGCCTCAAGTGCACGGATTGCTGCCTCACGTCCTGAACCAGGACCTTTAACCATAACATCTACAGACTTTAAGCCGTGAGGAAGTGCAGCCTTAGCAGCTGTCTCAGCAGCCATCTGAGCAGCGTATGGTGTGGATTTACGGGAACCTCTGAAACCAAGGCCACCAGCACTTGCCCATGATAAAGCATTACCTTCTGTATCTGTCAGTGTAACAATTGTATTATTAAAAGATGACTGAATATGTGCCTGACCACGCTCAACGTTTTTTCTGACACGCTTCTTTGTAACTTTCTTTGTCACTTTCTTAGCCATTGCCATTAACCTCCCTGTTTATTACTTCTTCTTGTTTGCTACTGTCTTCTTAGGACCCTTACGAGTTCTAGCGTTTGTCTTTGTCTTCTGTCCACGAACAGGGAGACCCTTTCTATGACGGATACCACGATAACATCCAATTTCCTGTAAACGCTTGATGTTAAGAGCGATTTCTCTACGTAAGTCACCCTCAACTGTAAGATGTTCGCTGATGTACTCACTAAGCTTCTTAACTTCGTCATCTGTTAAAT
>JAZUHQ010000286.1:0-2180 GCA_045641805.1 Lachnospiraceae bacterium | reverse complement strand
GAACAGATGCCAGAGTTCTGTCGACAGCTGTGGCCAAGGAGATCGGAAAAAATATTTCCGGTCTTCAGGAAGTGGAGGGCATGGCCCCATTTGCTGCAGAAGACCTGCAGGGCGGCACATACAAGAAGGTTACTTCTTCCAGATATACCAACGACAAACAGATCACCGATCATTACGCCATTATTCCGACCGGACAGGGTCTTTCGGCACTTCGCTCCCTGCATCCGCTGTCTGAAAAAGTCTATCACGTTATCTGCAGACGATTCCTCAGTATTTTTTATCCACCGGCTGTTTATCAGAAAGTCGGTCTGGAAGTCAAGATGAGGACCGAAAGCTTCTTTGCAAGCTTTAAGGTGCTGACAGACGAAGGCTATCTTCGCATGGCGGGTGCCTACAATGAAAAGAGCGAAGATAAAAACGATGAGGAGAAGACGGATGCCGCTTTGATGGCCATCTTAAAGGAACTCAAAAAAGGCATGAAACTGCCTGTCCATGATCTCATGATCAAAGAAGGTGAGACCAGTCCGCCAAAACGTTATAATTCCGGTTCCATGATCCTTGCCATGGAAAATGCCGGACAGCTCATCGAGGACGAAGAACTGAGAGCCCAGATCAAGGGTTCCGGTATCGGTACCAGCGCGACGCGTGCAGAGATCCTGAAGAAACTGGTGACGATCAAATATCTGTCCCTGAATAAAAAAACGCAGATCATTACCCCGACGCAGCTGGGTGAAATGATCTATGATGTGGTGGACCATTCCATCCGTTCTCTCTTAAATCCTGAGCTGACAGCCAGCTGGGAAAAAGGACTGACCTATGTGGCCGAGGGCAGTATCACACCTGAGGTTTACATGGAGAAGCTGGAGAAGTTCATTTCTGACAGAACCTACAGGGTCATGAATGTCAACAATGCTTACCAGCTCCGCACCTTGTATGACCAGGTCGCTCCTTTCTATAAAAAGGCCGCTTATTCAAGGAAAGCGTCTGATGAAGAGGGAGAGAAGAAGTCTGAAAGGAAAGAGACGAAAAAAAGAGCTCCACGCAAAAAGAAGAATGATACAACAGAGAATGCAGGCTAGACGTCTGCTTTTCTGCCTTAGATAAAAAAGTACAGGAGGAAAAAGAATGTACGAAGGTTTAGAGATCAAAAACATGTATACACTTTCCGAGACGATCGCAGCACCGCTTCTTGAGACAGTGACTTACCCATGGGAAGCCCTGCCAAAGATCGGTGACTATATCAAAGCGATCGGTCCGACACTTCCGGAAGAGGAGTATGAATATAAGGGCAACAACGTGTGGATCGCAAAGAGCGCCACTGTTTTTGCAACTGCTTACATCGCTGGTCCTGCCATCATCGGTAAGGATGCGGAGATCCGTCAGTGTGCCTTCATCAGAGGCAATGCCATTGTCGGTGAAGGAGCTGTGGTAGGCAACTCCACAGAACTCAAAAATGTCATCCTCTTCAATAAGGTTCAGGTCCCTCACTACAACTATGTGGGCGATTCCATTCTCGGCTACAAGGCCCATATGGGTGCCGGTTCCATTACTTCCAATGTCAAATCCGACAAGAAGCTGGTTGTGGTTCATACTTCCGAGGGTCACATCGAGACAGGACTTAAGAAATTTGGCGCAATGCTGGGCGACAATGTTGAAGTCGGCTGCAACAGCGTCCTCAATCCGGGTACTGTGATCGGTCCATGGAGCAATGTCTACCCAACTTCCTGTGTCCGCGGTTTTATTCCGGATCATCATATCTATAAAACCCAGGACCAGATCGTGGCAAAAGTGACGGATTAAAGCGATATACAATCGGCGAAGACTTGAAAAAAACAGCAAAAAATGATATAAAGAAGAGTAGTATAGGCAGCTATGCGTACTCAGTAATCTATTAATAATTTGATGTATCGGAGGATTATCATGACTAACCTTGAACTCATGCAGATGGCAGTGAAGGTTCGTAAGAGCATTGTGGATGGTGTTCACAGTGCCAAAGCCGGCCATCCGGGCGGATCTCTTTCTGCAGCTGATATCTTTACTTTTTTATACTTTGAAGAATTAAACATTGATCCTCAGGATCCAAAGAATCCTGACAGAGATCGTTTTGTCCTTTCCAAAGGTCATACAGCACCAGGTTTATATTCCGCACTGGCTCACAGAGGCTACTTCCCTGTTGAGGA
>JAZUHQ010000285.1:0-7720 GCA_045641805.1 Lachnospiraceae bacterium | reverse complement strand
CTCCTTGAGTTCTCCGGCGCTTGTGCTGGTTGTGGTGTCACACCATACATCAAGCTCGTTACACAGTTATTCGGTGATAGAATGTACGTAGCACATGCTACAGGTTGTACATCTATCTGGGGTGGTTCCGCTCCTTCCATGCCTTACACAACAAACGATAAGGGCCAGGGTCCTGCATGGTGTAACTCCCTCTTCGAGGATAACGCTCAGTTTGGTTTAGGTATGTACTTAGGTCAGAAGGCTCGTAGAGATGCTCTTACAAGCAAGATCAAAGCTCTTGTAGAAAAAGGCATCATCGCTGACGAGGCTCAGGCTTGGTTAGATGTTAAGGATGAAGGCGACGCTTCTAAGCCAGCATCTGCAGCTCTTCTTGCAGCAGCTAAGGCTTACGCAGGCGAGGACGCTGATGTTGCAGCAGTTATCGAAGGTGCTGATCTCCTCGTTAAGAAGTCCCAGTGGATCTTCGGTGGTGACGGTTGGGCTTACGATATCGGTTACGGCGGCTTAGACCATGTACTTGCTTCTAACGAAGACGTTAACGTATTCGTTGTAGATACAGAGGTTTACTCCAATACTGGTGGTCAGGCTTCCAAGTCCACACCTGTTGGTGCTGTTGCTAAGTTCGCAGCATCCGGTAAGAAGACAAAGAAGAAAGACCTTGGTATGATGGCTGCTTCCTACGGTTATGTATACGTAGCACAGGTTGCTATGGGTGCTGACTACAACCAGTTCATCAAAGCTCTTAAAGAAGCTGAAGCTTATCATGGTCCATCCATCATCATCGCTTACGCTCCATGTATCAACCACGGTATCAAGGGCGGCATGGCTGGTGCTCAGGCTAGAATCAAAGCAGCTGTTGAGTGCGGTTACTGGTCTTGCTGGAGATTCAACCCAGACCTCAAGAAGGAAGGCAAGAATCCATTCATCCTCGATACAAAGAAAGCTCCTGTTTGGGATAAGTTCAGAGACTTCATCATGGCTGAGGTTCGTTACGCTTCCCTTAAGAAGGGCTTCCCAGAGACAGCTGAGGCTCTCTATGTTAAGACTCAGGCTGATGCTCTTGAGAGATACGAAGGCTATGTAAGAAAGGCTAACGAGATCTAATTCTTAGTTAATCACTACATACAATAAATAGAATCCCCCGGTGGTTTACCACCGGGGGATTTTTTTGGTATAATGTGATGAGTTATTGAAAAAGGAGCAGGTCATGAGAATTACCCTGATTACAGTAGGAAAGATCAAAGAAAAGTTTTATACACAGGCCATCGATGAGTATGCCAAGCGATTGAGCCGTTATTGCAAGCTGGAGATTGTGGAGGTGGCCGATGAGAAGACACCGGATCATGCCAGTGAGAATGTAGAGAGACAGATCAAGGAAAAAGAGGGCGAGAGAATCCTCAAGAATATTAAAGATGACGCGTATGTGATCGCATTAGCCATTGAGGGTAAAATGCCGGATTCAGTAGGCCTTGCCAAAAAGATAGAAAATCTGGGTATCGGCGGCGTCAGTCATATCGTATTTATCATTGGCGGATCTCTGGGATTGGCACCTGAAGTCTTGAAAAGGGCTGATGAACTTCTCAGTTTCAGCAAGATGACCTTCCCCCATCAGCTGATGCGTGTCATCCTGCTTGAGCAGATCTACAGAAGTTATCGCATCATCAGCAATGAGCCATACCATAAATAAAAGGGAGAGGCTCTAAGGAAAATAGTGTTTGTAATCTATGTCATCTGTGTTATACTGTGTATAACAGGTTGAACAGAAGAAGGCAGGTGACATTGTGATATTAGAGATAGATTTTAATAGTGATGAAGCTTTGTATATTCAGCTTCGTAATCAGATTATTGTTGGTATTGCCACTTCACAGCTGCAGGCAGGAGAATCCTTACCGTCTGTCCGTCAGCTTGCAGAATATGTGGGCATCAATATGCACACAGTCAATAAAGCTTATGCTTTATTAAAACAGGAAGGTTATCTTAAACTGGACAGACGAAAAGGTGCGGTGATCGCGATTGATTGTCATCATGAGAATGACCGCAGAAAGCTTCTGGCGGATCTCCAGCCGATCATGGCAGGCGCCATCTGTAAAGGAATCAGCCGTAGTGAAGCACATGAACTGATCGATATGATCTATGATTATTATGGAAAGAATGCATATCTGAAAGGAGGCGAGTAGGCATGCTCTGTGATGTTTGTCAGGAAAAGGAAGCGGTTGTTAATTATACTGAGATTACACCGGAAGGACGGAAAGAAAAGCATCTCTGCCTGGCTTGCGCAGCGAAAGAATCAGGTATTGTAAGTCCTTTCGTTTCTCTCACAGACCCTGGCTTTCTCGCCAATTTTTTTAAAGGTATGTGGGGACAGGTGGCAGGAGAACAGAAAGCAAAGGATGATGAGAGTCTGAAAAAGACCAATCTGATCTGCCCATCCTGCAATATGACTTACAATGAATTTTTGAAATTTGGTAAATTTGGATGTTCTGACTGCTATAAGACATTCCACTTTATTCTGGATGGTTATATGAAAAAAGTACAGGGAAGCTGTGAACATACAGGAAAGCATCCTGTATACAGCGGTGAGACCATGCCTATCCCGGTACTTAAATTAGAAGATCCGATTATAGATAAGAGCGAAGGACCGGCTCCGATCGATTATACGATCGATGAATCATCCAGTATTGAGGAGCTGAAAGCAGCGCTTAAGAGAGCCGTCGGCAAAGAAGAGTATGAAGAGGCGGCCAGAATCAGAGATATGATCCGTGCGGAAGAAGGTGCGAAAGAACATGCTTAAGTGGTACGAATCAGAAGATCTGGATTCTCAGGTCATCATTGGCGGACAGGTCTGTCTTGTCCGAAATTTGGAAAACTATTTATTTGAAGATAAATTAAGTATTGATAAACAGAAAGAATTGATGGAAATCGTCTGTTATACCGTCAGAGAGATTGAGAGTGATCTGGATATGAAGTTCACTTTTTATAATCTTTCCAAGGCAGGAAGACAGGCCAATCAGAGCTGGGCCGGCAGACTGGTAATTCCGCCACTCATGCTGGTTGAAGGACATGAGTGTGGTCTTCTTGTTTCCGAAGATGAATCCGTCAGCATTCTGATCAACGGTAAAGAGCATATCTGTATTCAGGTATCTTGTCCGGGAATGGACATTCAGAGTGCTGTTGAAACCGCTGAGAGAGTGGATGATCTGCTCAATCAGCATCTGGTTTATGCTTTCAGCAGCAAGTATGGTTATCTGACATCCGATCCAACCTTGACAGGTACAGGTATGTCTGTTTCCTATCTGATGCATCTGCCATTTATGGAACTTCAGAACAAGATTGGCAGATATCAGAAGGAACTAGGCCAGTATGGCTTTACGCTCAGAGGTCATTTCGAAGGTCAGGAAGAAGCACCGGGATGCATTTACCGTGTTAAAAACAGAAAAACACTGGGTGTTTCAGAATCGGAAGTCCTTTCCTCTCTGGCATCGATCAGTATCCAGCTGGCGATCCAGGAAGAAAATATCAGTGACCAGTACATGTATGAGCACAAAACAGAGATTGAAGATCAGATCTACCGTGCCTACGGTATTTTGAAATATGCCCGTCTCCTGGAGTATGAAGAGACATTAGGTTGTCTTTCTGCCCTGATCATCGGCAAGAAAAAGGGACTTTGGCCGGCAGGCCAGGAGCCTCAGCTCTTTAAAGCAATGATCGGTGTGCATCCGGCAGTACTTCATGCTGACCCGGATGTTTACAGAGACAAAAAGAAGATCAATAAGTTCAGAGCAGACTATATGCGCACGATTCTGCCTGAAATCAAAGAAATGACAGAAGAATAGAACATTAGAGTAACCGGAAGGAGTAAATGAGATATGCAATATCGATTTACGCAGATGGCAGCGAATGTAATCAAGTATTCACGTGAAGCTGCCGGGGAATTAAATCATAACTATATAGGAACCGAGCACATCCTGATCGGTCTTCTGAGAGAGAAAGAGGGTCTGGCATGCCAGGTGCTTTCAGATCACGATGTGACAGAAGACAAGGTCATGCGTCTTGTCAGTCAGCTGATCCATGGTGGCTCCACACAGGTCGCTGAGCCTGATGAGTACACCCCAAGAAGCCGCAGAATTCTTGATCTGGCCAACAGAGAAGCCGCAAAGTATCATGCATCAGCGATTGGTACAGAACATCTCTTAATTGCCATTTTACGTGAAAGTGATTGTGTGGCAGCCCAGCTGCTCACAACACTCGGCGTTCAGGCTCAGAAAGTCTACCAGGACATCGTTCTTGGTATCGGTATGGATGCCCAGACGGCTCAGAATGAGAACGTGGGCGGCAAAAACAAGACGAAGAAAAAAGATGCCGGTCTCATGGTAGACCAGTACAGCCGTGATCTGACAGCCTATGCGAGAGACGGCAAACTGGATCCTGTTATCGGCAGACAGGATGAGATTCAGAGAGTGATCCAGATCTTATCCAGAAGAACTAAGAATAATCCATGCCTGATCGGCGAGCCGGGCGTAGGTAAGACAGCCATTGCGGAAGGTCTTGCACAGAAGATCGTTAAAGGCAATGTACCTGAGACGATCAAGGATAAACGTGTCCTTACACTGGATATTTCCGGAATGGTAGCCGGATCCAAGTATCGTGGTGAATTTGAGGAGCGAATCAAAAAAGTGATCAGTGAAGTCATCGAAGAGGGTAACATCCTTCTCTTTATCGATGAAATCCATACCATTATTGGTGCCGGGGGTGCAGAAGGCGCAATCGATGCCTCCAATATCCTGAAGCCATCTCTGGCCAGAGGCGAACTTCAGATCCTGGGTGCCACCACACTTGAGGAATACCGCAAGCACATCGAAAAAGATGCGGCACTTGAGAGAAGATTCCAGTCTGTGGTTGTAGAAGAACCATCTGAAAAAGAAGCGATCGAGATCTTAAAAGGACTGAGATCTGCTTATGAGAACCATCACCATGTCACTATCACAGACGATGCACTCTCTGCAGCTGTACATCTGTCTGCAAGATATATCAATGACCGATTCCTGCCGGATAAGGCGATCGATCTGATCGATGAGGCGGCTTCAAAAGTGCGTCTCAGTACCTATATTACTTCTCCGGAGATCAAAGAGATCAAGGAAAAGATTGCCCTTCTGGAAGAAGAAAAAGAAAATGCTATCAAAGAAGAGGCTTATGAACGCGCCAGCGAGATCAAAAAAGAACAGAAGGCACTGAATGATCAGATGATCGTGATCAACAGTGAATGGGAAAAGAAAAAGAGCGTTGAGCAGTTGATCGTTGATGAAAATGAAGTGGCAGACATTGTTGCCAGCTGGACAAAGATTCCGGTTAAGAAACTGGAAGAAGAGGAGTCTGAACGTCTCAGACGTCTTGAGGAAATCCTTCATGAACGCGTGATCGGACAGAATGAGGCGATCCAGGCGGTTTCCAAGGCTATCCGAAGAGGCCGTGTCGGCCTGAAAGATCCTAAGAGACCAATTGGTTCCTTCCTTTTCCTTGGACCTACCGGTGTCGGTAAGACAGAACTGTCAAAGGCACTTGCAGAGGCCATGTTTGGCAAGGAAGCAGCCAT
Organism: Lachnospiraceae bacterium; assembly: GCA_045641805.1. GTDB lineage: Bacteria > Bacillota > Clostridia > Lachnospirales > Lachnospiraceae > Coprococcus_A. The sequence goes on along the minus strand of JAZUHQ010000285.1, from coordinate 2,130 downwards.
GATCAGAGTAGATATGTCTGAATATATGGAAAAGCACAGTGTCTCCAAACTCATTGGTTCTCCTCCGGGCTATGTCGGTTATGATGAAGGCGGCCAGCTCTCCGAAAAGATCAGAAGAAATCCATACTCTGTTCTTCTCTTTGATGAGATTGAAAAAGCACATCCGGATGTTTTCAACATCCTTCTCCAGGTTCTGGATGATGGCCATATCACCGATGCACAGGGAAGAAAGATCGATTTTAAGAATACTGTGATCATCATGACATCCAATGCCGGTGCAACAACCATCGTGGCACCTAAGAAGCTTGGCTTCTCTGTAGGCGATACAACAGAATCAGATTATAAAAATATGCAGTCCGGTGTGATGGAAGAGATCAAGCGTATTTTCAAGCCGGAGTTCCTGAACCGTATTGATGAGACCATCGTTTTCCATCAGCTCTCAAAGGCGGATGTCAAAGCGATTGCAGACATTATGTTGAAGACATTAAAAGAACGTGTCAAAACACAGCTCAATGTCGATCTCGAGATCACAGAAGAAGCGAGAGATTATCTTGCTGAGATCGGTTATGATCCAAACTATGGTGCAAGACCGCTCAGAAGAGTCATTCAGTCCAGGGTCGAAGATGAAATGGCAGAGACCTATCTGGAAGGAAAACTTAAGAAGGGCAGTCATGTGGCACTGAAAGCGGCTGATGGCAAGATCTTCTTTGAGACCAAGGCATAATTCGGAGGCATACAGTGGCTAAAGCAAAATCAATTTATTTTTGCCAGGAATGTGGCTTTGAATCCGCGAAGTGGATGGGTCAGTGCCCGGGATGTAAAGGGTGGAATACCTTTGTCGAGGAACCTGTCGTTAAAACAGGTGGATCCACAAAGGGAAACAGTGTCAATCTTGTGGCGGCAGATCCTGTCTACTTATCTGCCGTGTCTTCAAGTGAAGAAAAACGTGTCACATCCGGTATTGCAGAGCTCAACAGAGTGCTTGGAGGCGGTATTGTGCCGGGATCTTTAGTGCTTGTAGGTGGTGACCCGGGTATCGGTAAATCCACCCTGCTTTTGCAGATGTGCCGTCATTTATCTTCAGGTAAGGTAAAGACACTCTATATTTCGGGTGAGGAATCCCTTCAGCAGATCCGACTTCGTGCAGATCGTATTGGAAAATTTGAACATGACCTCTGGATGCTCTGTGAGACGGATCTTGATAAGATTCAGGCAACGATTCTTAAATACAAACCGGAAGTTGTGATCATTGACTCTATCCAGACCATGTCCAGGGAGGATATTGCATCCGGTGCGGGTAGTGTTAGTCAGGTCAGAGAAGCAACGAATGTCCTTATGCAGCTGGCTAAGAAGGAAAACATTGCCATTTTTATCATTGGCCATGTGACTAAAGAGGGTGTTGTTGCCGGCCCGAGAGTGCTGGAACATATGGTAGATACCGTACTTTACTTTGAAGGTGACCGTCATGCCTCCTATCGTATTCTTCGTGCAGTCAAAAATCGTTTTGGATCCACCAATGAGATTGGTGTATTTGAGATGCGTACGGAAGGTCTGGTTGAAGTCAGCAATCCTTCGGAGTTCATGTTAAATGGACGTAGCGAGGACGCTTCAGGTTCAGTTGTCGCATGCGCAATGGAAGGAACAAGACCGCTCATGTTGGAAGTGCAGGCCCTTGTCAGCAAGACCAATTTCCAGCTGCCTAGACGAACAGCGGCAGGATATGAACTCAATCGTGTCAATCTCTTAATGGCAGTCCTTGAAAAGCGATTAGGGCTGAAAACAGGCGCATGTGATGCCTATATCAATCTGGCTGGTGGTATGCGTTTAAATGAACCTGCCATTGACCTTGCGATTGTGGCAGCGATCATCTCCAGTTATCTGAATGTGGCAGTAGGAACCGATACGATCATTTTCGGAGAAGTGGGATTGACAGGTGAAGTACGTGCTGTCAGTCAGGCAGAAAACCGTGTGAGAGAAGCACAAAAACTCGGTTTTAAGAAATGCCTGATTCCTGCCGGAAACATGAAGTATATAAAAAAAGATACGGATATAGAAGTGATCGGTATCAGAAATCTCTCTGATCTGTATCATCTGATTTCCGGACAGCACTAGAAGCACAAGGGAATCAAT
>JAZUHQ010000284.1:0-6062 GCA_045641805.1 Lachnospiraceae bacterium | reverse complement strand
ACTTTAAAAAAAGCAAAAAACACAAAATTGTCGATTATACCATGCTTATTTAATTCTTTTTTTGGTACATCTTAATAAAAAATTCACGAGTTTATGATATGATAGTACTACATAGGAAAATGATACAGGCCTACTATGCCTGCCGGGTGGGGCGAATGCCATGCGCAATGGACGATGAAAAAGGCTCATCCGTGAAAGGAGTGCTTACTCTATTGAAATTAGAAACCAGAATGAAATTATCCTATATATGTGTCTTCTTCCTGCCGATTCTTCTGATCATCGGTATCGTGATGGGCGTGGTCAAAATCGGTCTCAGCAGCCTTGGGAAGCAGTACGATATGGATCAGGCAGGATACTCGATCCTGATGAATCCGACGACCATGGTCAGCCATATGGCCTCTACGACGATTGCGACCTTACATCAGACCGCAGAGGAGAATCCTGATCTTTTGAAGAATGCCGCTTATCTGGAAACCGTCAATGAGAGTCTTTTCAATAACTACTCTTACCTGGTTGTCAAGAGAGACAACGTCCTGATCTATGAAGGTCTTCCGGAAGATAAGGAGATCCAAGGTATGTTCTCCATGTATATGGAAAACAAGGCGGAAGGCGATGTGTACGTTATGAGCGAGCAGCCATATCGTGTCTATATGATGGACTTCAAATTCAGCGATGACAGCGATGGAAGAGTCTTTATCTACACAGATCTGACTCAGCTCATGCCGGCGATCTACCGATACCTGGTGGGTCTTCTGATTTCAGCCGTTCTGGTCCTTTTCGTTGCCAGTGCCGCTTCCATGTATTATCTCTATAAGAGTATTGTCCGTCCGATCAGAAAACTGAAACAGGCGACAGAGAACATCGCGGAAGGCAACTTATCCTTCTCTTTGACAGCGGAATCCGATGACGAGATCGGAGAACTGACGGAAGCTTTTGAGGAGATGCGTCTGAAACTCAAGACACAGATCGAGCAGAACATCCAGACAGAGAAAGACAGCAAAGAGCTGATCAGTAACATTTCCCACGATCTGAAGACACCTATGACATCTATCAAGGGCTATATTGAGGGCCTGATGGATGGTGTGGCAGATACTGAGGAAAAACGTGACAGATATATTCGTACCATATATAATAAGGTCAATGACATGAATAGTCTGATCGAGGAACTTTTCCTCTACGCAAAGCTGGACAGCAATGCCGTGACTTACAACTTCGTCAAAATGAACCTGGATGCTTATTTCCAGGACTGTGTGGATGAGATCAGTCTGGATCTGGAAGCACAGGATGTTAAGTTCGGCTATTTCAATTATGCGGACAGATCCACACAGATCGTGGCCGATCCTGAACAGCTGAAACGTGTGATCAACAACATTATTGGCAATTCCGTGAAATACCAGTCACCGAACCGCCCACTGGCGATCGGTCTTCGTATTATCGAGGAAGCTGAGTTTGTCAAGATTGAGATCGAAGATAACGGTAAGGGTATCTCCAAGAAAGAAGTGCCACTGATCTTTGACCGTTTATACCGTACCGATGCTTCCCGAAACTCCAGTAAGGGTGGCAGCGGATTAGGTCTTTCTATCGCAAAGAAGATTATTGAGGAGCATGGAGGCAAGATCTGGGCTGTCAGCACCGAAGGTGTTGGCACAACCATGTGCTTCGTGCTCAGAAAATATAACTGAGTTTAAGCTCCGCCTAAAGGTGCAGGAGCTCTGACTTCAAGAAATAAAGGAGAAGAGTCAATGAGCAAGATTTTAATTGTTGAAGACGAGATCGCGATCGCTGAGCTCGAAAAAGATTATCTTGAATTATCCGGATTTACAGTAGATATGGAACATACCGGCGATGCAGGTCTCCACAGTGCCATCGGCAAGGATTATGACCTGATCATTCTGGATCTCATGCTTCCGAATGTGGATGGTTTTGAGATCTGTAAGAAAGTCCGTGAGAAAAAGAATACACCGATCATCATGGTATCTGCCAAGAAGGAAGATATCGATAAGATCAGAGGCCTTGGCCTTGGCGCCGATGACTACATGACAAAGCCATTCAGTCCAAGTGAGCTGGTTGCCAGAGTAAAGGCACATCTGGCACGTTATGAGAGACTGGTGGGCAGTGGTGTGAAAGCCAACGAGATTATTGAGATCCGTGGTATTAAGATCGATAAGACAGCAAGACGCGTCTTCGTGAATGGTGAAGAAAAGCCATTTACAACCAAAGAGTTTGATCTGCTGACATTCCTGGCAGAGAATCCAAACCACGTATTCACAAAAGAAGAACTTTTCAATAAGATCTGGGATATGGAATCCATCGGTGACATTGCAACTGTAACGGTTCATATCAAGAAGATCAGAGAAAAAGTAGAACTCAACACATCCAAGCCTCAGTACATTGAAACCATCTGGGGTGTGGGTTACAGATTTAAAGTCTAATGATAAAAATGAGCAAAACCTTGAAAACGCCACTTCACAGTGAAGTGGCGTTTTTTGTATGAACCAAGGTTAAGTAGAAAAAAACAGTCAAAAACCTTGACTCTAAACCTGGTTCAGGGTGTATATATGCCAGTAAAGAGGTTGGCCTGAGTCGCAAAGACTCAGGCGGACAAGGATAGGAGGCAAGCAAATGCGTATTGGAGAGATCGCTGAACTCACAGGTATCAGTGTCAGTAATGTACGATTTTATACGGTTTTAAATATAAGAAAAGCATATCTCTAATATCTAAAGTCGTCAACAATACGCAAAAATCTTTTGTTCATCCATAGAATGAAAAAAATTGTAAATTTCACTGCTGAATACTTGGTTCACAGGCTGTGAATATCATATAATGGGAGATGACAAAAAGAAAAGAACAGGAGATCATTATGGCAGAGGTCAGGATCTTATTTGAAGATAAATCAATCATTGTGGTAGAAAAACCTGCAGGCATGGCGTCTCAGGAAGAGCGCGGCGGTTCTATGGATATGGTGAGCTACCTGAAGAATTACCAGGTCAAAGTGAAAAAGGAGAAACCATCCATCATGCCGGTCCATCGTCTGGACAAACCGGTCGGTGGTGTGATGGTCTATGCCAAGACACCTCAGGCAGCCAAGCTCCTGAGTGACCAGGTGCAGAAGCATAAGATGTCCAAGTCTTATCTGGCCGTCCTGACAGGCATCCTTCCTAAAAAAGAAGGAAAACTGGAAGACTACCTGGCGAAGGATGGCAAAGCCAATGCATCCGCCGTTGTCGATAAGAGCGCTAAAGATGCCAAACTGGCCCAGCTGACCTACAAGGTGATCCGCACCAAGTTTGAGGAAGGTCAACAGTATTCCCTGGTCAAAGTCAATCTGATTACCGGCCGTCACCATCAGATCCGTGTTCAGATGGCCCATGCCGGTGCCGGTCTCTATGGCGATACCAAGTATAATCCAATGGCCCAGGGGCAGACCGGATGGCAGAAGCTGGCTCTTTTCAGCAATCACCTGGAGTTTGATCATCCGGTGACTAAGAAGCATATGGTATTTGACCAGCCGGCAGGCTCACAGATCACCGACCATTTTGACGTGAAATAAGAGAGACTCGAGGTGCTTAAAAAATGAAGAATGATGTGAAAATCCGTGTGGTGGATCCGGAAAGAGACGTGGACGGCCTCCTGGCCATCTATGCCCCTTATGTCCTTAAGACCGCGATCACCTTTGAATATGACATTCCGACAAGAGAAGATTTCCTTGGCAGGATCAGGGAAACCATGAAGCGTTTTCCTTATATAGTGGCAGAGCTGAACGGTGACCTGGTGGGTTATGCCTACTGCGGCGTCTTCCATGCCAGAAAAGCCTACGAATGGACCGTTGAAACCTCCATCTATGTGGATGAAAACAAAAAGGGTTTCGGCATTGGACGAAAGCTCTATGATGCGCTTGAAGAGATCTTAAAGCGCCAGCATGTCTCCAACATGTATGCCTGCATTGCCCACACCGACGTGGAGGATGAGACACTGACCAATGACAGTATGCGCTTTCACGAACATTTCGGCTATAAGCTGGTAGGTACTTTTAAAACGTGCGGTTATAAATTCAATCGCTGGTACAACATGATCTGGATGGAGAAGATGATCGGTGATCATCCCGAAAACCCTGAAGAATTCATACCTTTTGCCCTTTTGGCTGACTTGACAAATGAGGATGCCTGACATAAAATGATTAGTAGCTGTTATCAAACAGCAGTTAAAAATTTCAAACATAATGACGCTGAAGAGGAATAGTAATCAGAAGTCACTGCTTCCAGAGAAGATATCGGTGGTGAGAGATATCTGCAGAAAAGCTGATGAACCTGCCTTGGAGTCCTGTACGAAAGTACAGCGTGTGTTCGCGATAAGAATAGATAAGAGGATCTGTTTCTTCTATATATAAAGAGCAGATCAAACAGGGTGGTACCGCCGAATAGATTTGGTCCCTGACAGTTTTTCTGGCAGTGGACAAAGAATGGAAGTGCTCTTTTCACTGCAGAAAAGAAGCACTTCCATTTTTTAGTTTTACAGTATCAAGGAGGTAAGAAAAATGGCTAAAGATAAGAAGATGGTCCGTGAGATCACAGCCATGGATCAGGATTTTGCACAGTGGTATACAGACGTCGTTACAAAAGCAGGCCTGATCGGTTACACATCTGTTAAAGGTTGTATGGCAATCAAGCCTTTAGGTTATGCAATCTGGGAGAATATCCAGAGCGAACTTGATAAGCGCTTTAAAGCAACAGGCGTTGAGAACGTTTACATGCCAATGTTCATCCCAGAAGGTCTTCTTCAGAGAGAGAAAGACCATGTAGAAGGTTTCGCACCTGAAGTTGCATGGGTAACACATGGTGGTCTTAACCAGTTACAGGAGAGATTATGTGTACGTCCAACATCCGAGACATTATTCTGTGATTTCTATGCAAAAGAGATCCAGTCCTACAGAGATCTTCCAAAAGTATTCAACCAGTGGTGCAGCGTTGTTCGTTGGGAGAAAGAGACTCGTCCATTCCTTCGTTCCAGAGAGTTCTTATGGCAGGAAGGTCATACAGCACATGCAACAGCTGAGGAGTCCAAGGCTAGAACAGAGCAGATGCTCAATGTTTACGCTGACTTCTGCGAGCAGGTACTTGCTATGCCTGTCGTAAAGGGTCAGAAGACAGACAAAGAAAAATTCGCAGGCGCCGAAGCTACATACACAATCGAGGCACTCATGCACGATGGTAAAGCCCTTCAGTCCGGTACAAGCCATAACTTTGGTGATGGTTTCGCTAAGGCATTTGGTATCCAGTACACAGATAAGGAAAACAAGCTTCAGTATGTTCACCAGACATCCTGGGGTATGACAACACGTCTGATCGGTGCGATCATTATGGTTCATGGTGACGACAACGGTCTTGTACTGCCACCAGCCATCGCACCTACACAGGTGATCGTTATTCCGATCGCTCAGCATAAGGAAGGTGTTCTTGACAAGGCTTACGAGTTAAAGGACAGACTCTCCAATTTCAGAGTCAAGATCGATGCAACAGACAACAAACCAGGTTGGAAGTTTGCTGAGGCAGAGATGAGAGGTATCCCTGTTCGTGTTGAGATCGGACCAAAGGATATCGAGCAGAATCAGGCGATCATCGCACGCCGTGACACAGGTGAGAAGATCACAGTTTGTCTTGACGAGCTTGAGGCTAAGGTTGCTGAGACAATCGAGACAATGCAGCAGGAAATGCTCGAGAGAGCACGTGCGCACCGTGAGGCTCACACATTCGTGGCTACAAACTACGATGAGTTCAAGGATATCGCTGAGAACAAGCCTGGCTTCATCAAAGCTATGTGGTGTGGCGAGCAGGATTGTGAAGATAAGATCAAGGAAGATCTTTCCGTTACATCCAGATGTATGCCATTTGTTCAGGAAGAACTTTCCGACGTTTGCGTATGCTGCGGCAAGCCAGCTAAAAAGATGGTTTACTGGGGTAAGGCATACTAAAATTCATAGAGAAAAGAGATACAGCGGGCTGACGATGAGCGTCAGTCCGCTTTTTTTCTTTCCGAAAATGTCTGTTAACGACAGCAGAAAGGG
>JAZUHQ010000283.1:0-7890 GCA_045641805.1 Lachnospiraceae bacterium | reverse complement strand
CTCAATCGAATTGCAGAAGGACTTGGTTTAAAAATGAGAGTTCAGTTTGAGGAATAGATCCTAGGAAGGGTGGTTATGGAGAATGAGTCATATTGATATTCAGAAAGTAAGTATTACAGATTTAGATAAGGATTGTATTGTCAATGCAGCAAATGCTCAACTGGCAGCTGGTGGCGGTGTATGCGGTGCTATTTTCAGGGCGGCTGGTTATGGTCCATTAACCAAAGCCTGTGACGCCATCGGCCACTGCCATACTGGTCATGCAGTCATAACTCCTGGATTTAAACTCAAAGCAAAGTGCATCATTCATGCCGTTGGCCCAATCTATAGAGGTGGCAGAGACAATGAGGAAGCACTCCTCTACAGTTGTTATCAGGCTTCTTTGGACTTGGCTAAAGAGAACGGATGCCATTCCATCGGTTTCCCGCTGATCTCAGCAGGTATCTACGGCTATCCGTTGGATGAGGCATGGCAGGTAGCTATTCAGTCATGTCAGGACTGGATCAGAAAAGAAGACTACGAGATGGAAATCGTCTTTGCTGTACTGGATGACAGAATTATGAAGATGGGTCAGCGAGTGCTTGGCTAAGATTGGAATATAAGTATAAAAAGAAGGAAGCGCCTTCACTTCAAAGTGACAGATGCTTCCTTCTTTTTTGTATGATAATTCTTTACTCAATGGTCTTCAAGGATTCAACCATATCGATGTGGGTCAGTCTTCGGCTTGCCACAAGATCCACCAGCAGTGCAAAGAGCAGAGTGAGGATGATCGCAAGGACATAACTGAGAGTGTGGGCGGTTCGGCCAAACATGACCATCTCCACTTCAACAGTTGTGATGAGGTAGGCATGGAAATACTTGCCGAGCACGATACCCATCGCCATACCGATCAGTGTCAGGATCAGATTTTCACGGAAGACATACTCACGCATCTCGTTGTTTCTGAAACCAAGGACACGAAGGGTTGCCAGTTCTCGTCGTCTCTCCGTGATATTAATGGAGGACAGGTTAAAGAGAACGACAAAGGCCAGGGCAGCAGCCGCCAGGATAATGATGACAACCGCAGGATAAACACCGTCCAGCTGATGGTGGATATGATCCTTGCCATCGGACAGGTAATAGATACCACTTACCGCATCCAGACCCAGGATATTCGCACCGAATTCCTGAATGGAAGTGCTCGTCTCATCATAGTTTAAAAGCAGTTCGTTGCTTTTTGGTGCCTGGCCAAAGGCTTTGGTGTAGCACTGGTCAGATAAGTAGACGTAATGCTGGATATAGTTTTCCACAATGCCGGAGATCTGAACCTGGCCACGGTCATCTCCGTTGACGATCGTGAGCGTGTCTCCGATGCCAAGACCTAAAAGGTCTGCGGTCTTTTCGGAGAGAAGGGCGCCTTCCATATCCATCGCGACAGGCTTCTTGCCAAGGCGTTCTCTGAAGTGCCAGAAGCCTTCCAAAGAGGCCGGATCCTTGACAGATAAGATGGAGCCGCCGATGTTATAGGTGTCACTTTCAAGAGTGACATTGGTCATGTAGACAGGCGCATAGGCCAGGGCAGCAGGGTCGGATTGAAGCTGCGCATAGAAGGCGTCGGTATCCTTCTCATCGGCATCTTCATCCAGGTAGACAACCGCGGTGTAGGTGCTGATCTGATCATACTGAAGGTCGATAACGTCCATGATGGAGTCTTTCAGACCAAATCCGGCGACCATAAGGCCGGTACAGCCGGCGATACCGATGACCGTCATCCAGAAACGTTTCTGGTAGCGGAAAAGGTTTCGGAAAGTCACTTTTCTGGTGAAGCTCAGTCGATCCCAGATGAAAGGAATACGCTCCAGCCAGACACGTTTGCCCGGATCCGGTGCCTTTGGACGCATCAGCGTTGCCGGTGTTGCACGGAGGGCATTGAGGGCCGCCACAAGGACAGCCAGTGTGCAGCAGGCAACTGCAGCCAGCAGACATACAAGCGCTGTCAGCGGTTTAAAAGTAAGGACGGCACCCGGGAAGGTGTACATGACTTTCCAGCAGGTGACAATGACTAACGGAATCAGGGTGGCACCGATCGCAAGGCCGATCAGGCCGCCGATGACGGATGCGGTGAGTCCGTAGCCGACATATTTTCGGGAAATATCTGCCTTGGAATAACCCAGGGCTTTTAAACCGCCGATCTCAACACGCTGCTCATCCACCATACGGGTCATGGCGGTGAGGCAGACAAGGGCAGCGACCAGGAAGAAGACAGTAGGGAAGAGGACAGCCAGCTTGCCCATACGGTCCGCATCCTGCTGATAGCTGGCAAAGCCGGTGTTGGCGGTGCGGTCCAGGATGTACCACTTGGCATCCGGAATGTCGTCGATCTCTTTCTGAGCATCTTCAAGTTTGATCTGGGCATCTGCCAGTTCTTTTTCGGCATCTGCTTTGGCATCTTCATATTCGATCAGGCCATCTTCATATTTCTGCTGGCCATCGGTGAGTTCCAGATAGGCATCATCCAGTTCGGTGATACCGTCATTGATCTGCTGCTTGGCATCTTTCAGTTCCTGAAGGCCGTCATTGTAGGCAGCCCATCCCTGATCCAGCTGGTTTCTGGAAGCATCGAGGGTGGCCTTGGCTTCTTTGATCTGCTGTTTGGAAGTCTTGAGCTGAGCTTTGGCGTCATCCAGCTCCTTTTTGGATGCGTCCAGTTTTTTTCGTCCTTCTTCGATCGGGCCGGCAGCCTTTTCCAGCTTTTCTTTGGTCTCATCCAGAAGCTTTCGGGTTTCTTTCAGTTTGGCCTTGCCTTCTTTCAGACCTTCTTCATACTGGGTCAGACCGGCTTTGGCCTCGTCCAGCTGAGCACGGGAGGCCTCAAGTTCTGCCTGAGCAGCATCCAGCTGTGCTTCTGCCGCTTCGAACTGTTCGATCTGCACTTTGCCTTCCTCCAGCTGTCTGAGTGCATCGCTAAGGAGGGCTTCCAGGAGGGCATCCGGAATACCGAGAGCTCCGATCTGGGCTTTCAGCTCTTCAATCTGAGCCAGTCCTTCCTCATACTGGCGTTTACCTTCTTCATAGGCAGGGCGCTGTGCTTCCAGCTGAGCGCGACCTGCTTCGTACTGGGCCAGACCCTCTGCATAGGCAACCTCGCCTGCTTCGTACTGGGCCTTTTTATCCTGATAGTCCTGCTCCATGGCTTCCAGCTGTGCCACGCCATCAGCGTAGGCAACTTCACCTTCTTCATACTGAAGCAGACCTTCTTTATATTCCACCTCGCCTTTTTCAAATTCGGCAAGACCTTCTTCGTATTGTTTGAGGCCTTCTTCGTAGGCCTTTTTACCATCATCGTACTGTTTTTTGCCGCGCTTATACTGGCTCAGGCCATCGGCATAGGCCGCTTCGCCATCATCCAGTTTCTTTTTGGACTTGGCAAGTGTCACCTGACCATCGGCCAACTGCTTTTTAGCGTCCTCCAGCTTGATCTTACCGTCCTCGTAGTCCTTACGGCCATTTTCGAGTTTTTCTCTGGCCTCTTCCAGTTCCTGCCAGGCATCCGCCAGTTTCTCATCGGCTTCCGCTTTGGCATCATTGTATTCTGTCCAGGCGTCATCCAGTTCTTCCTGGGCATCGGCTCTCAAACCTTCGGTACGTGCCACTTCACGGGCTTCCTTGATGGACTCCAGTTTATCTTTGTAGGATTCGATCAGATCCTCGTAAGCCGTATCATAGGCATTGAGGGCTTCTGCCCCTTCGACAAGGACATAGAGGTCTGTGTAGTAATCCATGTCAAAAGCTTCTCTTGAGAGGGTTACAATGGCAGAGACACTGCCGTTGCCCAGCGTGGAAGTACCCCTGGAAAGGGAGACATAGAGCGGGCTTTTGCCGGTACCGACGATCGTAAAGTGCTTTTCCTTTAAGCAGTTTTCATAGGAACCGGAGCCTGTATCCAGGGTGATCTGATCACCCAGATGAAGACCCAGGGTGCCAAGAAGGTTGGGTTCCACTAAAATCTCGGAAGAACCTTCAGGGAGTCGGCCTGAGGAAACGGCCGGTACATTCAGCATCCCTTCATCACAGCTCAGAACCTTGACTGTCATGGCATCGCCGCCGCCGACAGGTGCGGCCAGGGCATCGGCTGTGTAAAAGCCTTCCGCCAGGCGGGTGCCTTCGACCATAGAGACGGCTTCAACATCCTCATCTGTCAGTCCCAGCGTGGACAAGACATGGGCATCCATCAGTTTTCCCTGATCCAGGTAGCTGTCCATGGAAGCTTCCATATCCGGAGCAGCCATTCGAAGACCGAAGAGGAAACAGACGGCGATCACCACCAGCAGAAGGATGGAGATGAATCTGCTTTTTGTTTTGCTGATCTCACGGAGGAGATCTTTATTGAGTGCTTCTTTTCTCATTGAATTTTACCATTCGATCTCTTCTACGGAAGTAGGAGATGGGTTGATGGACATACGGTCGACACGGCCGTTTTTAATGCGGATCACACGATCGGCCATCGGGGTGATGGCGGAGTTATGGGTGATGACGATCACGGTCATACCCTGCTTGCGGCAGGTATCCTGAAGGAGTTTCAGGATCTGTTTGCCGGTGATATAGTCAAGGGCACCTGTCGGCTCATCGCAGAGCAGGAGCTTAGGGTTTTTGGCAAGGGCGCGGGCGATCGCCACACGCTGCTGTTCACCACCAGAAAGCTGGGATGGGAAATTGCTTTTACGGCTCTCAAGACCTACTTGCTCAAGCACTTGGGCAGCAGGGAGCGGATTTTTGCAGATCTGGGCAGCCAGTTCCACGTTTTCAAGGGCAGTCAGGTTCTGGACCAGGTTGTAAAACTGGAAAACAAAACCGATATCCTGACGACGGTATTCCGTCAGCTGTCTCTCCGTGCAGCCACTGACAGCCTGGCCGTCCACATAGATGTCGCCGCCGGAACAGCTGTCCATACCGCCAAGAAGATTGAGGACCGTGGTCTTACCGGCACCGGAAGGGCCGACGATGACAACGAACTCCCCCTTCTCCACCGGGAAGGAAATATCTGCGACCGCAACGATCTCTACCTCGCCCATCTTATATATTTTAGATACATGATTCAGTTCAATATAGGACATGAGGATAACCTCCATTAAAAATCTTTCACCAACTCAAATCATAACATGCCCGGGGGCATAGTCACAACAAAGGAATCGAGATAAATGTGTGGAATTGCCGGATTCTTGTGTTATACTGTTTTTTGGCGGGCAAATGCCCGAAATGATAAGTACAACGAGGGAATGACATATGGCTGATACAGCAAACAATAAAACGATGGTGACGGACCTGACAAGCGGCAGTGTTCCGAAACTCTTATTTACATTTGCGGCACCTTTGTTTGTCTCCAATGCCCTTCAGGCCATCTACAACATTGTCGATATGGTAGTGGTCGGTCAGGTGATTGGCGGAACAGGTATGGCCGCGGTTGCCACAGGCGGCAACATCCTGGCGATTCTCAACTTCCTGGTCATGGGATTTGCAGGCGCAGGTCAGGTGATCATCGCCAGAGAAGTGGGACAGAAAAACATGGAAGGTGTCCGAAAGACCATCGGTACCATGTTTACCCTGCTTCTGAGCATGGCGCTTGTGATGTCGACCGTCTGCTTTATGCTGAGAGAACCGCTTCTTCGTCTGGTGAATACACCGGCAGAAGCCTTTGACTATACGATGGACTACACCCTTGTGTGTATGATGGGCCTTGTCTTTATCTATGGCTACAACCTTGTATCCGCCATCATGAGAGGTATGGGCGATTCCAGACGTCCTTTCATGTTTGTGGCCATCGCCGCGATCATGAACATTATCCTGGATATCCTCTTTGTCGCTGTCCTTGGCATGGAAGTCATTGGTGCGGCGCTGGCCACAGTGATCGGTCAGGGATTCAGCTTCCTCTATGCCCTTTTCTATCTTTACAGACATAAGGAAAGCTTTGGATTCGACTTTAAGCCGGCAAGCTTTATACCGGACGGCAGAACGATCCGCAAGCTGATGGCCCTTGGTATTCCGATGGCCCTTCAGTCCGCAGCGATCAACCTGTCCATGACAGTCGTAGCTGCATGGGTCAACTCCTTCGGCGTTGTCTCCTCTGCATGTGCGGGCATCCTCAACAAGCTCAACATGATGGTTGGTATTCTGTCCATGTCCATCACGACAGCATCCGCTTCCATGGTTGGTCAGAACCTGGGTGCAGGCAAATATAAACGTATTCCTAAGATCCTGATCTGGGCAACTTCCACAGCGACCGTGATCGTTACGATCTATGTGGTCATCCTTATGGGTATGCCGGATAAGATCTTTGGCCTCTTTACAAAAGACCGTGCGATCATTGAACATGCAGGCATTATTCTCATGCCTGCCGTGTTGGGTGCCTATGGTGCTGCCACAAGGTGTTTTGCATTCGGTATCATCAATGGTTCCGGCAACTCCAAACTGAACCTGCTGGTTGCCATCATCGATGGTATGCTGGCACGAATCGGCATTGCCTACCTTCTGGGATGGGGCATGCAGATGGGACCTCAGGGCTTCTGGATGGGCGATGCGCTGGCAGGCTTTATGCCGCTGGTCATCGGTGGCATCTATTACCTTTCCGGCAGCTGGAAAAAACATTGACAACGTGGGAGTGACACATGACACAGACAAAAAATAACGAAAATATCCATATGCTGATGGCACTTGTGGGCAACTCGATCTTTGGCTTCAGCTTTCTCTTTTCCAAGCTGGCCATGAACGTGGCGGAGCCTTACGTGCTGCTGGCCGTGCGCTTTGCCGTGGCCTTTTTACTCATGAGCCTTCTGATCCTTCTGAAGATCGTCCCAATGAATCTGAAAGGAAAGAACATCAAATCCCTTCTGATCCTGGGCCTCCTTCAGCCGGTCATCTACTTTATCTGCGAAAGCTACGGTATCAAATATACCTCTTCCTCCTTTGCGGGTATCCTGATCTCTCTGATTCCGATCGCCGGACTGGGACTGGGTACCGTGATTCTCAAGGAGAAACCAACCATGATCCAGGTCCTCTTTTCCATCCTTTCCGTGGCCGGTGTCATTATCATGACCGCCATGAATGAGGTGGGTGGTTTCCAGATGAAAGGTTTTGTGATCTTGCTGGGTGCGGTTCTTTCGGGCGCGCTCTTCAGTATCCAGAGCCGTTACATCGCTGACCAGTTCACGGCCTTTGAGAGAACCTACGTCATGTTCGGTGTGGGTACGGTCTTCTTTGTCCTCATGGCCATCGTCCGTATCGGTACCAACACAGAACTTTGGATCACACCGCTGACAAACGGAGGCTTCTGGATGAGTATCCTTTACTTATCCTGCATCTCCTCCATCGGTGCTTTCATGCTGCTCAACAAGGCCCTGGATGTGCTGGATGTGGCCAGATCCCTGGTTTTTGCCAATATCACGACCGTCATCTCCGTTCTGGCTGGTGTCTTCATCTTGAAAGAGCACTTCTCCATGGTTCAGGCGGTCGGTATTGTGATGGTCCTTGTCGGTGTGTATGGCGTTAATACATTTACGAAGAAAGAAGAGAGGGAGAGCTAATGATCAGACCTGTTGTGAGAGATATGTTCTTTTTAAGCCGCAAGTCCGAGCCTGCCACCAAGGCAGATGAGCCGGTAGCCAGAGATCTTCTGGATACCCTTTCAGCCAACCGTGACCGCTGTGTGGGTATGGCTGCCAACATGATTGGCGTTAAAAAGAATATTATCGTAGTTGCTGCGGGACCGTTTCAGTTCGCGATGATTAATCCCGTGATTACAAAGAAGAGCGGTGCATTTCAGACCCAGGAGGGTTGCCTGTCCTTAGAAGGTGTCAGATCCTGCACCAGATATAAGACGATAGAAGTGGATTATCTTGACAGCAACTTTCAGAAACA
>JAZUHQ010000282.1:0-3104 GCA_045641805.1 Lachnospiraceae bacterium | reverse complement strand
ACCGTAAAGACGTGCAGGAATAACCTTTGTATCGTTGATGACCAGACAGTCTTCCGGATTCAGATAATCGATAATGTCTTTAAAAATGTGATGTTCGACCTGTCCGCTCTCTTTGTCAAGCACCATAAGTCTTGAACTGGAACGATCGCTCAGAGGGTCCTGAGCGATCAATTCCTGCGGCAGATCATAGTAAAAATCTGCTGTCTTCATATAGTAGGTTCCTTTTATGAACGAAGGTCTACACCCAGTAAGAACTGAAGGTTCTTAAGGATCTTCTTAACATAACCATCAACAGTTGCTGGTACGAACTCTTCTTCCTTTGGTGTGAAAAGAACACTGAAGGCCATAGACTTCTTATCCTCAGCGATCTGAGAACCTTCGTATACATCGAAGAGGTCTACACTTGTAACGAATGGACATGCCTTCTTGATCGTCTCTTCAATCTGGCCGCATGTGATCTGCTTATCCATAACAAGTGCAAGGTCACGTTTTGCTTCTGCGAACTTAGGCAGTGGATTGAAGAGTTTTGCTTTGCCATACCACTTGGAGAGGATCTCAAGATCGATCTCAGCCACGTAGGCAGGGAAACGCATATCTTCATCATCCATGATCTCGTATGTGATACGACCGAGGTAACCAACCTCCTCGCCTTCACAGAAGATGGCTGCTGTCTGATATGGGTGGAGGAATGGCTTCTCAGCTTCCTTGTATTCAAACTTCACGCCAAGGAAATCAGCGACATTCTCGCACATACCCTTGAGTGTGAAGAAGCTCTCGCTCTTACCGAAGGCACCGATACATAATGTCTCACATTCCTTTGGATACTCAACAAGTGGCAGATCCTTTGCGATGAAACGGTTACCGATCTCGAAAATACGGCCCTCAAGTGTGCCTCTCTTCTGGTTGCGGCCCATTGCATGGATCATCTGTGGTGCCAGTGTTGTTCTCATAAGAGAAAGATCCTCGTTGATTGGGTTCATGATACGGATTGCATGACGCTCAGGCGCATCCGGTGCGAAACGCATCTCATCAAGATCAGCCGGGCTGAAGAAGGAGTAATGCATACCTTCGTAAGCGCCAACACTGCAAAGTGTCTTCTTGATCTTGAGTGTTGTCTTCTGTCTCAGGTTCTCACCACCGATTGTTACTTTTGCAGTTGGAAGGAAGGTTGGATTGATATGATCATAACCATACATTCTGATCACTTCCTCTGCGATATCAGGATAATCCTCGATATCTTCACGGTAAGCAGGAATCTGAAGTGTGAGCTCATCACCATTGATCACTGGTGCGAATGCAAGGTTCTCCATGATCTTGATGATCTCTTCATCAGGAACAGTGATACCAAGAACACCGTTTACCTTAGCGATGGAAACCTTCATTTCTCTTGGCTCTACAGAGTTGCCTGTATTGACATCAAAGTGTGTCTTACCAACTTTACCACAGCCAAGCTCCTCGATCAGGTGAAGGACACGCTTGATCGCAAATACTGTGGAGTATTCATCAACACCCTTGGAGAATCTCTGGGAAGCATCGGAAACCTGGCCAAGTGCTCTGGAGCTCTTACGGATGTTGTCACGTGCAAATTTTGCGGACTCGAACATAACCTCAGTTGTTGTATCACGGATCTCGGAATTAAGACCACCCATGATACCTGCAAGTGCGATTGGACGCTCGCCATCGCAGATGACAAGGTTATTGCTGTTTAATGTGAACTCTTTCTCATCAAGCGTTACGATCTTCTCACCTTCGCCTGCACGACGTACATTGATGGCATTACCTTCAAGGAAGTCACAGTCGAATGCGTGAAGTGGCTGACCAATCTCTCTCATAACGTAGTTTGTGATATCAACGATATTGGAGATAGCATTATTGTTAAGAAGTGCCAGTCTTCTCTTCATCCATGCAGGAGACTCGCCGATCTTAACATCATAAACATAGTGAGCGGAATAACGTGGGCAGAGATCAGGTGCTTCTACAGTGACATTGAAGCCTTCCTTCTCAACCTCAGTTGCTGTGAAATCTGTTGCAGGCTCTTTGAGCTCTTTGCCAAGAACAGCAGCAACTTCACGGGCAATACCAAAAATGCTCTGGCAGTCCGGTCTGTTAGCTGTGATGGAAACATCGAAGATCCAGTCATCAAGACCTGTGATCTCTTTGACATCCGCGCCGATCTGTGCGTCCTCCGGAAGGACTAAAAGACCGTTATAACCTGCACCTGGGTAAAGGTTCTCATTAAGACCAAGCTCTGTACCGGAGCAAAGCATACCGTTGGACTCATAGCCGCGGAGTTTACCCTTCTTGATCTTCATAACGCCTTCAATTGTCACATGATCTTTTGCTGTCGCATAAACCTGTGCACCGTTGAGGGCAACAGGGTATACACCGCCGGCATGAACATTGTCGGCGCCACAGCAGATCTGAAGGAGTTCACCTGTACCTGCATCTACTTTACAAACATGAAGGTGTGTGTCAGGGATAGGATCGCACTCAACAAC
The DNA here is from genome assembly GCA_045641805.1 of Lachnospiraceae bacterium. Taxonomy (GTDB): domain Bacteria; phylum Bacillota; class Clostridia; order Lachnospirales; family Lachnospiraceae; genus Coprococcus_A. The sequence continues at coordinate 606 of JAZUHQ010000282.1, read as the reverse complement.
CTTACCTACAACGACACCTGAAATATCTTTACCGATCTGGTATTTCTCTTCTACTTCGAAACCGCAGGAGAAGAGTTTTTCCTCAAGAACATCAGCTGTGACATCAATATCTACATAATCTTTTAACCAGCTTAATGGCACTAACATGGACTCGTCCTCCTTTCAATTAATCATCGATCTGATCAAGTACTCTCAGATCAGACTCGAATAACATCTTAATGTTGTTGATACCATATTTCAGCATAGCGATACGCTCAAGGCCGAGACCAAATGCGAAACCGCTGTACTCGTTGGAATCAATACCACAGTTTTCAAGAACCTTTTTATTAACAACACCTGCACCGAGTACCTCGATCCAGCCTGTGCCCTTACAGAGCTTACAGCCGCAGCCGCCACACTGGAAGCAGCTAACGTCTACTTCTACAGATGGCTCTGTGAATGGGAAGTAGGAAGGACGAAGACGTGTTGTTGTCTCCTCGCCGAAGATCTGCTTTACAAACATATCCAGGTTACCCTTGAGGTCACACAGTGTGATGCCCTTATCAACAACCAATCCCTCCATCTGAGTGAACATTGGTGAGTGAGTAGCATCGTCATCAGATCTGA
>JAZUHQ010000281.1:0-10930 GCA_045641805.1 Lachnospiraceae bacterium | reverse complement strand
GCCATAGAAGCAGGTGAAAAGCTTGGCTTCCTTCCGGGTGACCTTCAGAGTAAGATCGATCCATATCTGAGACCCCTCTATGATGCCCTCTATGAGATCATGGGTGCCGAAGGATTTCAGAAAAATATGGAAAAGGGATTGATCGAGGTTGCACCGCTGGCTTATATGCGTGGCCGTACACTTGATAATTCTTTTATCGTTCTCGACGAGGCTCAGAATACGACACCGGCTCAGATGAAGATGTTTTTGACGCGTATCGGTTTTGGTTCTAAAGTCATCATAACCGGTGATATGACCCAGAAAGACCTGCCTGCCGGCGCTCAGTCCGGTCTGGATGTGGCTCTTAAAGTCTTATCCGGCATTGACGATATCGGCATCTGCCAGTTGACCAGCCAGGACGTTGTTCGTCATCCGCTTGTTCAGCAGATCGTTAAAGCTTATGATGATTACGAGAAAAAGCAAAACAAGAAGCCTGCTGGACAGGGCAGAAAAACAACATCTAAACCACATACTTCCAGAAAAACAGGAGAGTAAACCATGACTTTTAATATAGATTATGAAACAGATATTCTATTAAATGTAGATTACAAACAGATCATTACGGATGTCATCAACGAAGCCATTGACTATGCAGACCTTCCATATGAAGCTGAGATCAATGTGGTACTGACAAGTAATGATGAAATCGCAAGAATCAACAACGAATATAGACAGATTGACAGACCAACCGATGTCTTATCATTCCCTATGCTGGATTACGAAGTACCTGGTGACTTTGTATTTCTTGATGAATGTGATGAGACAGACTACTTCAACCCGGAAACCGGTGAACTGATGCTGGGTGACATTATCCTTTCGGTTGAAAAGATTCTTGAACAGGCAGCCAACTATGGTCATTCTGTGGAGCGCGAACTTGGATTCCTTGTTGCACACAGCATGCTGCATTTATTCGGTTATGATCATATGGAAGATGACGAGCGAATCGTTATGGAAAATAAACAGGAGGAAATCCTTGATCGTCTTGGACTTAAGAGATAATACTACACGGATTGACGGCAAGGAGAGACTTAAAAATGAAAAAACTTAATGTATTAGCAATTTTACTTTTATCTATGATGCTTGTGTTCACAGCCTGCGGAAAGAAGCAGACTGCTGAGACAGAAGCAACTGAAACAGAAACTCAGCTTGAAACCAGTCTTGTGATCGAGACTGCAACTGAAACAGAAGATGCAACTGAAGCTGAAACCGAGGAAGTCCTTCCTGAAGGTATGATGTACAGCTACCTGACAGGTGAAGTGATCGATGAGAAGATTGGTAAAAAACGTCCATATGCGATCATGATCAACAATATCCATGAAGCCCTTCCACAGTCCGGTGTCGAAGAAGCGGATATCATTTATGAAGCCGAAGTAGAAGGTGGTATCACACGACTGCTTGCTCTTTTCCAGGATGTCAAGGACATTAAGAAGATCGGTTCCATCCGCAGTGCACGTCATTACTATATTGATTTCGCCAACGAGAATGAAGCCATCTATGTTCATTATGGTCAGTCAACCTATGCTCAGGATCGAATCAATCGCGATGGTCTGACAACCATTCACGGTCTTTCCGGTTATGAAGGCAGTGTTTTCTACCGTTCATCCGACCGCAAAGCACCTCATAATGTTTACACAACAGGCGATATGCTTGCCAAAGGTCTTGAGATCACAGGTCTTTCCAGAAAGTACTCCAAGGACTACAAATCAAGATTTAAATTCTATAAAAAGGATACAGATCTGAAGAAGGGTGAGGACGCTGAGACAGTCAAAATTCCATTTGACTCCAATCCTAAATTCAAATATAATACTGAGGATGGCCTGTATTACAGATCCCAGTATGGTGAAAAGCACATCGATCGAGAGACAGATCACCAGCTGGCATTCAAAAATATCATTGTCCAGTATGTTTCTCAGACTGCACTCGGTAATAAAGGACATCAGGAACTTGGCATTTACGGTTCAGGTAAAGGTTTCTATATCACTAATGGTAAAGCCATTGAGATCACATGGGAGAGAGATGGCGCTTCCGACGTCACAAAGTATTACAACAGCAAGGGTAAGCAGATCCACATGAATCAGGGTAAGACTTTCATCGAAATCGTATCTGACCGAAAGACGGTTACATTCAAATAAAATTTTTCGATTGTCATTCATAGGAGTATAAAATGGGAAAATCCGCTAAAAACGATAACGGTGGTGAGATCATCGTCCAGGGTTCAATCCTGGCTATCGCTCAGATCATCACCCGTTTGATCGGTTTGCTCTATCGTGTGCCACTCCAGCGTATTGGTGGAGACGTAGCGATGGGTTACTATGGCTATGCCTTTGATATTTATATGATGCTGCTGCTTGTATCCAGCAATGGTGTACCACTTGCTGTCAGCAAACTGGTTTCTTTATCACATGCAAGAAAAGATTCTGTCAATGAAAGACGTATCTTAACAAGTGCATTTGTCTGGACCATTGTTGTCGGTACCATCTGTGGTGGCCTGACCTTTATCTTTGCAGATCAGATCGTCGCCTTCATCTACGGTCCTGAAATGAGTGGTGTTGTACCGGCTCTGAAAGTACTGGCACCAACCATCTTCCTCTGCTGTTACATGAGTACCTTCCGTGGTTACTTTAACGGTATTGGTACGATGATTCCTACTGCGATCTCTCAGATCATTGAACAGATCGCCAATGCCATTGTCAGTGTTGGCGCTGCTTACATTCTTGTAAAGCAGGGTGCGGCTTATGCAGCTATGGGTGGTACAATGGGTACCTGTATTGGTGCGCTCGCAAGTACCATCTTCCTGATCTTCGTTTACATGCTCTACAAGCCAAAACTGGCCAAGCGTGTGAAACGTGATAAACTGCATTCTCCACAACCATATTCACAGATCTATAAGACACTGTGTCTGACCATGGTTCCTCTGGTACTCAGTTCTGTCATTTACCAGATCAGTGGTATTATCGATTCTTCCTTATATACCAACATTCTGACAGACCTTGGTTATCAGCCTGACCTGATCTCGACACTTTATGGTATCTATACAAGTAAGTATAAGATCCTGATCAACGTTCCTATGGCACTGGCTGCTTCACTGGGTATCTCTGTTGTTCCCGGTATTGCATCCGCGATGGTCAAAGGGGATAAGAAAGAGATCAATGCGAAGATTGAGACAACAGTTAAGTTCTGTATGATCGTGGCTATTCCTGCAACGGTCGGCCTTTCAGTGCTTGGTGGTCCTGTGATGAGCCTTTTATTCAAGGATACCTCCAGCCTGACAGTTCGTCTGATCACGATCGGTACACCTTACATTCTGTTCTATTCATTATCATCTGTAACGATTGGTGCCCTCCAGGGTATCGATCGTATGAAGACACCGATCATCAATGCAGCGATTTCTCTGGTGATCCATACTGTCTTTATTTACATTCTGCTCAGATTCTGTGACATGAATGTTTACGCGATCATGTACAGTAACATCCTTTTCGGTTTCTGTATGTGCGTCTTTAATCAGATCTCATTGAGACGCTATATTGGTTACAAACAGGAAGTGTTCAAATCCTTTATCATCCCATCTGCAGCATCTGCCATCATGGGTGTGATCACGTATGTGGTTTACAAGATTGTTTTCTTCCTGCTTCATATCAATGCACTGGCAACTCTGCTCGCCATCCTTGTGGCAGTTGTTGTGTATGCCGTGCTTCTGATCCTCTTCAGAGGTATTACGGAAGAGGAGATCTATGCTTTCCCTAAGGGAACAGCAATCGTTGGTTTATTACGTCGTTTCCACTTATTATAAAAGGAGAAAACATGTTTTACGACGTTTGTATAGCAGGCGGAGGGGCTTCCGGATTGACAGCGGCAATAGCAGCTGCGAGACAGGGAGCCTCTGTGCTTATACTGGAACATCTGGATAAGACAGGAAAAAAGATTCTGGCGACTGGTAATGGCAAGTGTAACCTTACAAATCTGTCTATTCGAAAAAATGCGATCGACAAAGATGCCTTTCGCGGTAGCCATCCGGATTTCGCCTTTTCTGTTTTAAACAGGTTTGACGCTGAGGATACGATCCGTTTTTTTGAGTCCTTATCTTTGTATACAATGGACAGGGATGGCTATGTTTATCCCATGAGCGAACAAGCGCTGACCGTCAGTGATGCGCTCAAATGGGAGTGTGCGTCCTTAAAGATTGATATTGTCTGCGGTGAACACCTAAAGCGTATCTCCAAAAAGAAAGCCTATCTCCTTCAGACAGACAAAAACACCTATCAGGCAGATAAAGTCATTCTTGCAATGGGTGGCTCCTCACAAAAAAAACTCGGTTCTGATGGCAGTGGTTTCGACCTTGTATCTTCTTTAGGATATCAGGTTCAGCCACAGATACCGGCACTCTGTGCGCTTTATTGTAAAGAAGCTTTCTTTAAAGAGCTTGCCGGCATCCGTATTCGAAGTAAGATCTGTCTTCATGCAGGCAATCAAACCTACCATTCAGAAGGTGAACTTCAGCTGACTGCCTATGGCCTTTCAGGTATTCCGATCTTTCAGATCAGTCGCTATGCAGGTTTCGCACTTCTTAAAAAACAGAAGGTCACTGCCAGTATCGATCTTTTGCCGGCTTCTTCAGCTCTGCAATTAGAAAGGATTCTGCAGTCTCAGATTGAAAATCATCCTAAGTGGACCATCAAAATGATCCTCTCAGGCTTACTCAATAAAAAACTGGTACCGGTTATTCTCAAGCTTTCCGGCATTTCTCAGGAAGCAGCGGCCGGTACTTTATCCAAAAAACAGAAGGCGGATCTGATTCGCCAGATCAAAGCATTCGACGTTACAATCACCAAAACAGCCGATTTTGAGGCTTCACAGGTCACTGCAGGTGGTGTAGACACCAATCAGATCGACCCTGTATCCATGGAATCCAAGCGCCACAAAGGCCTCTATATGGTCGGAGAGATGCTGGATATCGATGGTACATGTGGTGGTTATAATCTCCAGTGGGCATGGGCGACAGGATTTATTGCCGGCACTCATGCAGGAAGGAACAAATATGTTAAAGGTAAGTCAAATTAAACTTCCTTATCATCATACAGCGCAGGCTCTTCACAGTGCCGTTGCAAAAAAACTGAAAATTGCTGATGCCGATCTTTTATCCTATACCATTCTGAAACGATCTCTGGATGCTCGAAAGACAAAAGGCACAGCGCGTGGCAGTGAGATCTGCTATCAGTACAGTGTTGCGGCCAAAGTCAAAAAAGAAGCCCAGGTGATGAAAAGACAAAAAGGCAATGATGTCAGCATTTATAAGCCTCAGGTCTATACATTTCCTGAAAGCTTTTCGGAAGTTCCGGGCAAACAGCCTGTGATCATTGGCCTTGGACCAGCGGGCTTGTTCTGTGGACTCATGCTGGCTCAGTGTGGACTGAAACCCATCCTGATCGAGCGCGGTTCTTCCGTGGAAGAGCGTACAAAGAAGGTAGAGCATTTCTGGCAGACAGGCGAGCTTGATACGGAATGTAATGTTCAATTCGGTGAAGGTGGTGCCGGTACTTTCTCTGACGGCAAACTCAATACGCTTGTCAAAGATCCTGTCGGTCACCATAAAAAAGTTCTCGAGGTTTTAGTCGAAGCTGGCGCACCAGAGGAAATCCTCTATGTACAAAAGCCACATATCGGCACGGATCTTTTAAAAGAGGTTGTCGTCAACATCCGCAATGAGATTATTCGCCTTGGTGGAACTGTCCGTTTTAATACCAAAGCCGAAGACTTCCTTCTTGAAGGTGACCAGGTGAAAGGCATCCACCTCTCTGATGGATCCGTGATCGAAACAGATGCGGTCGTCCTGGCCATCGGACACAGTGCGCGAGATACTTATCAGGTTCTCTATGATCGAAAAATGGCCATTGAACAGAAACCATTTGCCATCGGCGTCCGCGTGGAGCACCCACAGGCCATGATCAATGAGGCCCAGTACGGCGAAGCAGGCAAACAGCTTCCTGCGGCAGATTATAAGCTGACAGCGCATACATCTAATGGCCGTAACGTTTATACATTCTGTATGTGTCCCGGCGGACATGTGGTCAATGCTGCATCAGAAGAAGGCATGCTGGCCGTCAATGGCATGAGTTACAGAGCGCGTAACAGTCAGAATGCCAACAGTGCGGTGATCGTCAATGTGGTTCCTGAAGATTTCGGCAGTGATCATCCACTGGCAGGTATGGTCTTCCAGCGCAAGTGGGAACGCAAAGCCTATGAAGCAGGCCAAGGGAAAGTCCCTGTTCAGCTTTATGAGGATTTCAAAAATAAACAAATATCCACCCATTTTGGCGCGGTGGAACCTGTTCACAAGGGAGCAGTGACATTTGCCAATCTGTGGGAGTGCCTTCCGGATTTTGTCTGTGAGAGTCTCTCTGAAGGTATTGGACTTTTCGGAAAGAAAATCCATGGTTATGATTGTCCGGATGCCATTCTTTCAGGTGTTGAGACACGTACATCCTCACCGATCAAGATGGTGAGAGATGCATCCTATCAGAGTAATTTAAGAGGCCTTTTTCCATGCGGTGAAGGCGCAGGATATGCAGGCGGCATTACGAGTGCAGCCATGGACGGCCTGAGAGTCGCAGAAGCGGTAGCCGCATTTTACAGGGGGTTATAGAATGCTGATTACAAATAAACATTATCGCAAACAGTTATGTCAAAAGAAAAGAATCGTTGTCAAAGTCGGTTCTTCTTCTCTTGTACATCCAAATACAGGTGAGATCGATATCTTAAAACTGGAACGCCTTGTGCGTGTTTTATGTGATCTCAGAAACAGAGGCAAAGAGGTTGTCCTTGTATCATCAGGTGCGATCGGCGTAGGACGCAAAGTCCTTGGTTTCGATAAAAAACCAACCGAGATCGCTCAGAAACAGGCCTGTGCTTCCGTAGGACAGGGTGTTTTAATGATGATGTACCAGAAACTCTTTAATGAATACAGTCAGGTATCTTCACAGATTCTGATGACCAAACATACGATTGTCAGAGAAAAGAGTTATCAGAATGCCAGAAATACATTCAACGAACTCTTAAAACTCGGTGTTATTCCGATCGTTAATGAGAACGATACGGTTTCGACAGATGAGATCGAGATCGGTGATAACGATACACTTTCCGCTATTGTCGCCGCCATCACAGATGCAGATCTTCTGATCCTCATGTCCGATATTGATGGTCTTTATACTTCTGATCCACAGAAAGATAAAGATGCCCTCTTTATTGAATGTGTCACCTCCATTGACGATACTTTATATGCGATCGCTGGTGGTGCAGGCAGTGATTTTGGTACAGGCGGTATGAAAACAAAAATCGATGCAGCAAGAATCGCCGGCGCTGCAGGCTGTGATATGATCATTGCCAACGGTGCAGATTTCCACATCATTGACAGTATCATGAAAGGTGAGGAGTACGGTACCTTATTCCTTGCGCATAAGAGTGAAAACTTTGATATTCACGAATACATTGAACCAGAAAACTATATTACCGGAGGCTGTGAAAAAATCTAATGAGTATTGATCAGACAATTGCAAGAATCAATGAACTTTATCATAAATCCAAAGAGGAAGGCCTTACACCTGCAGAAAAAGAGGAACAGGCAAAACTCAGAGGTGAATACATTGCGGCGATCCGCCGCAACATGCGTGCTCAGCTTGACAACATGGACATTCAGAATAAGGATGGTTCCATCTCACAGCTGAAAGATGTCGCTGCTAAAAACCGTCAGAAACGCAGACATTCATGATGAAGAAGGAAATTCGTAAGCAGACTTTAAAACAGAGAGACGCGCTCAGTCCATCCTATCGTCTGGAAGCCGATCAAAAGATCCATCAGACTCTTTTTACCTTATCTGAGTGGAAGAAGGCCGATGCCATTCTGACCTATGTTTCTTTCCGCTCTGAAGTAGAAACGAAGTCTATTATCCAAAGGGCTTTATCAGAAGGCAAACCCCTTGCTGTTCCAAAAGTTATCGGTCCCCTTGAAATGAACTTCTATCAGATCAATTCTCTGGATGATCTGGAAAAGGGCTATATGGGCATTTTGGAACCAAAATCTGAGTGCCGGATTGAAGTGACTTCGGGTCTGATGATCATGCCCGGAAGTGCTTTTGATCCTTCTTGTGGTCGTATCGGATATGGCGGTGGTTTTTATGATCACTATATTCAAAACCACAAACAAGCGCTCTTTACGTGTGCAATCGCTTATGAATGTCAGATCCTTCCTCATGTGCCGGTCGATCCACTGGATCAAAAACCGGATTTAGTGATCACTGAAGAAAAAATCTATCAGAGGTCAAAGGATACAATCGAACATGCTATGCAGGATTCGCTTGACATGTAGACCCTATAGGGCTTAAACTAGCCAAGTATGGATTCATTATCCTAAGTATAAATAAGGGAGTAATTTATGATGCAAAACATACTATGGGTTGTGCTGATCACTGCAATCGCAGGCGTCGGCGGCACAGGTGTGGGAGGCGTAGTCGGCGCTATCTTAAAAAAGGATTCCACAAAAATCGTCAGTCTTCTGCTTGCCTTTGCAGGTGGTATTATGATGGCTGTCGTTACCTTTGATCTGATTCCTGAATCTTTTCATCCTGAGGGTGCGACAGAAGATATGAGCCTTCTGCTGGTCCTTCTCGGTATTGCCCTTGGATATTTCATGATCTATTTTTTAAATCTTCTGATCGACAGCAAGGTCAATCCTGAAGTACAGCACATCGATGAAAACCATCCTCAGACAGCGGACGATATTGATGAGCTGATTCATGCTGACCATTTAAATATGCATGTCCGCGAAGGTAATAAACATGAGATGTTTATCGCCGGTATCGTGATGGCGTGTGCGATCGGCCTTCACAACATTCCTGAAGGTATGGTTATTGGTGCCTCTTATGCAGGCGATTTTAATCAGATTGTTGGCAGCGCAGGATTTCTTGTCGCTGTGGTGATCGGTCTTCACAACATTCCGGAGGGTATGTCTGTATCGGTACCTCTGATCACAGGTGGTATGAGCCCTGTGAAAGCAGTCGTGATCACAGCGCTTTCCGGTGCCTCAACAGTGATCGGCGCGGTCATCGGACTTCTAGTCGGTCTGATCAGTCCCGTTCTTTTATCTCTTTCCCTGAGCTTTGCCGGTGGTGCCATGCTTTATGTCGTATTAGGTGAACTTCTTCCGGAAGCTTTCCTTATGTGGAAATCGAAAGCGCCTGGTGCTATGGCTCTTCTTGGTTTGATGTTAGGCCTGGTGCTGATCCATATTTAAATACGCTTATCATAACTTCGATCATACAGAAGAGACAGCAGAATCATACCTGCTGCCTCTTTATTGTTTTATATGAAACTGCTTATGGACTTTGTTCTTAATGAATTGTCAATAAGTAACTTGCATGGTATGATAATAAACGGATAAAAAGGAGGATAAATAAATGGATATGTCCTTTATGGAATATTGCAAGAAGAATACGAACCCCGTCGAATTAGAATATATTCCTACAAATGAACCTGAAAGACAATTATATTTCATAGATAAATTAAGTAACCTCGTCATGGGTTACAAATTACTTACAGGAAATACCCTTACCTATTCAGTCAATACATTCGGCTGTCAGATGAATGCCCGTGATTCTGAAAAGCTCGAAGGTATTCTGCGCAAGATCGGCTATGTTCCGACAAACTCTGAAGATGCTGACTTTGTCATTTACAATACATGTACCGTCAGAGAGAATGCCAATCTCAAAGTCTATGGCCACCTCGGACAAATTAAGAAACTGAAAGAACGTAGACCAGGCATGATCATTGCCATGTGCGGATGTATGATGCAGGAGTCAGCGGTTGTTGAAAAGATCAGAAAGTCTTACCGTCATGTCGACATTATTTTCGGCACCCATAATGTCTTTAAACTGGCTGAGTTGATCGATCAGAAATTGTCTTCCGGTAAGATGGTTATCGATATATGGAAAGATACCAATAAGATTGTCGAAGATCTTCCTAATGAAAGAAAGTATTCCTTTAAAACAGGTATCAATATCATGTTCGGCTGCAACAATTTCTGCAGCTACTGTATCGTTCCTTACGTAAGAGGCCGTGAACGTTCAAGAGAACCAAAGGAGATTATCAGAGAGATCGAAAAAGCTGTATCTGAAGGTGTTATCGAAGTCATGCTTCTTGGTCAGAACGTCAATTCTTATGGTAAAACACTTGAGAATCCGATCACCTTTGCCCAGCTGCTTCGCGAGATTGTGAAGATCGAAGGTCTTGAGCGTGTTCGTTTTATGACTTCTCATCCAAAGGATCTGTCCGATGAACTGATCGAGGTGATGGCATCCTCGGCAAAGATCTGTTCTCACCTGCACCTGCCACTTCAGTCCGGAAGTGACGCCATGCTCAAGGATATGAACAGACATTATACCAAAGTCAGATATATGGAACTGGTAGATAAGATCCGTAAGGCAGTCCCTGATATCTCTCTGACAACAGACATTATCGTTGGTTATCCGGGTGAGACAGAAGAGGACTTCCAGGATACGATGGATGTTGTGGAAAAGGTCGGTTACGACAGTGTTTTCACCTTCATTTATTCCAAACGAAGCGGTACACCTGCTGCCTTGAGAGAAGACCAGGTGCCGGAGGCTGTTGTCAAAGATCGATTTAATCGCCTTCTTTCTCTTGTACAGGAAAAAGCCAACGAAAGAGTCGCTCGTCACACGGGTACTGTTCAGGATGTTCTTGTGGAGGATGTCAATGATCATGATGATTCCATGGTGACAGGACGTATGAGCAATAATACACTCGTTCATTTTACCGGCGAAGCTTCACTGATCGGTAAGATCGTCAAAGTGCATCTGGATGAATGTAAAGGCTTCTATTATATT
>JAZUHQ010000280.1:0-5647 GCA_045641805.1 Lachnospiraceae bacterium | reverse complement strand
GATACGCTGTCTCATACCACCGGAGTACTGGAATGGATAGTCATCAAAACGGGCCGGTGGATTTGGAATACCAACTTTGGCCATCATCTCAAGTGCACGTTTTCTGGCTTCTGCCTCTGTACATCCCTGGTGTTTAATAATAATAGAAGATATCTGCTTACCGATGGTAAGCAGAGGATTCAATGACGTCATTGGATCCTGGAAAACGGTTGCGATTCTGCTGCCTCGGATTCTTGTCCAGTCATCAGGATTTTTAACGGCAACCATATCGAGAACGGCATAGCCTTCCAGCTCACTGTCTGTTTCACCGAGATAGTGTACCGGCAGTGTCACCTGGTCATAGATGGCATCCGCACTTTCACGGTCTGTAAAATCGATGCCCATGGTCATGGCTTTTTCAGTATTGTGGATGATCTGTTCCACCAGTTTTCTGCGCTTTCTCTCAGGGTATCGGTCAACGGCAAGGGCGAGTTCCTTAGCAAGCACTTCGTTGCGCACTTTCATTGCGTCTGTGAGTTCTCCCTCGCATGCCTCCTGATAACGAGACTGAAGATCTGCCATGCGCGCTTTGTAGCTTTCCTGATAAGCGGTATCCGCAGCCACCTGTGCCTTGCGTTCTTTCTCCACCTTCTCGACATAGGTTTCCATCTCCTTGATCTTGAGATCAAGTGCTTTGATGTGATCGGCCAGAGAGCGGATCTCTGCCTTCTCCTTTTTAGGATCCAGTGTCTGCTTTCTGTTGAAGGCGTTGTTGCGGTCATCTTTGAGGGCCTTAAACTCCTTCTCGTAGGCTTCTTTTTCATCAGCTGCCATGGATTCTTTCTCGCGCTTTTCAGCTTCCAGAGCCAGAATCTGCTGATAGACTTTGGCACCGAACTCTTTTTTGGAGAGTCGATTGAAAGTCTCGGTTGTTTCTTTAATAAAGCTATCTAACTTGCTTGTTTTTGCCACTTTGGTCTTGGCCAGTTCATCATCATGGAAGATGATATGGCCTTCAGGAATGAATCCATTTGCATCCAGCATGCCGGCAAAAGTTTTTGTAAATACAGACTTACCGGAACCGGATTCACCAACGATGGCAATACATTCATTTTCATAAATATCCAGGGAGACGCCTCGGATCGCTGTCAGGACACGGCCGCGCACATGGAATTGTACTTTAAGGTCCTTAATGGACAAGAGTGTTTTATTGTCTGCCATAATTTACCTCACATATGTGTTCTTGGGTCGGAAGCATCACCAAGATTCTGTCCGACAACATACAATACAATTGCAATGATGGAAGCGACTGCAACCGGGCTCCAGAACTCAAATCCCCAACCAGGTGTGACCATGGCACTCTCAGCCTGATAGATCATACGGCCGAGTGACATTTCAGAAAGACCCATACCGATATAGGAAAGGAATACTTCGGATCCGATATAGGATGGAATCTCTGTTGCAAGAAGTGTCATGATAACAGATGTCATGAATGGCAAGATGTTCTTCATAGCGATCTTGAAGGTGGAAGTACCCAGGCATCTGGATGCCAGGTTGTACTCACGGTCTCGGATAATAACGACCTGCGTACGGATAAAGTAAGCGACGCCCAGCCATCCTGTGACTGTCATAGCAAGCACCATGGTCCAGAAAGTGGCTGAGAAAAGCATAACCATGACAGCGACGAAAAGAATGTATGGAACATTGTAAACAATGTTGTAGACTTCCTGCATAAACATATCGATCTTTTTGGAGAAGCCCCAGATCGCACCGACGATAACACCGACGGTCATGTTGACAGCTGCACAGACAATGGCCAGAGAAACAGAGATTCTGGAACCATACCAGACAGCGTCCCATGTGGACTGGCCGGCAGAACCGGTACCCAGGATCCAGTGAATGGAGAAGCCCAGTTTTTTGATCGCTTTCGCAGGAGACAGATGCTTGGTCGCATCTGCCATCAGGTTACCGTATTTATCGTAATCGACAAACATTGGGTAGAGGTAGGTCAGAAGGATCAGGGCACCAAGGAGCAATAAGATGGCGATATTGATCTTGTTCTTGAAGAAGACACGGAAGACGGAACTCCAGTAGGAATAACGTGGTGCTGTGATCTTCTCAGACTCAAGGCCATCCTTATCCACCATGGAAAAGAGTTCTTCTTTGGATAAACCCAAATCTTCTTCCAGATTCATTTTTTTATTTTTCATAGGATCACCTTGCCTTCCCATCAAAGGAGATACGTGGGTCCACCATGGACATCAAAATATCTCCGAGTATTAATGCAATAACGGACAATGCCGCGTAGAACAAGGTCATACCGACAATAACACCGTTATCATGTTTACTGATCGCTTCTGTCAGCATGTTGCCGGCACCGGGAACGGAATAAACACGCTCGGTAATGATCGCACCTGTCATACAGAAGATCAGATCAGCCGGAATGCTGTGTACCATTGGTACCATGGCGTTTTTCATGATGTGCTTGACGAAAATCTCTGTCTCGCTCAGACCACCGGAACGGGCAAACTTAACATAATCGGAATTCATCTGATCGATCATGTATCGGCGCATCCATTTCATCAGGGCGGCGATGGTTGGCAGTGCCAGGGAGATGACCGGCAGCATGTACATCATACGTCTTGTATTCTCCAGATCGAAGGTGGTTGGCAGACCCAGTTTGCCGCCGATCGCCTTGAAGAGGAAAATATAAGCCAGGGATGGAACCGCAATAATAAAGATAATATAAGCTGTCAGAAGTTTATCGATCCACTTGTCTTTGTTTCTTGCCATCAGGATACCCAATGGATAACCGAGAATGTAAGCAAGGAGGATCTCAAAGATACCGATGACGAAAGAATAACCAAGCTTTGACTTACCGGCACGGATGAGACTGATATTGGTGTAGTCATCCACATATCGGTCGCTCAGTACAAGGCTGGTATTTCTGGAGCCCTTTGAGTAGACAGCGGAATGAAGGTCATCGGCACTCTTCTCTTCCAGTCCTGTCGGATACGTGATCATGGATGATTTATAGGAACCCTGAGACTGTGTCATGGTCTTGAAAACATCCACACCTGCATTGACTGCAAAGGACATACCCATGTTGAGGGTCACCAGATTCTGGTGAATGTATGGGAATTTGTTATCTGTATAAACCAGATATCTGTGGGTTGTACCGTTGCCCATGACTGCGAAGGCAAACTTGTCGCCGCCGTATACAGGATCATGGAAGGTTACGGTCAGACCTCTCTTGCCTTCAATCTCCTCGACATTGTGAATGTTGTCGATCTCGATGAAGTGGGAGAAGTATTTCAGCATACGCTGAGGGACAGGAATGTTCTTGTAAGCAAATAAGATCGCACGGCCGCCATCGGCGATCTTGCCGCCCTTCATAACGGCATCGTAACGTTTGATCTTATATCCCTGTGATTTGTAGTACTTGGAGAACTGATTGATGTAGGCTTTGGTCTCATCGGAATCCTTCTCTTTTGTACTGCCTACAGATGAAACGCTTGTATAATCTTCACTGGCAAGCTCGCCATCTGCCACAAGCTTCTGAAGATAATCAGAATAAGGCACGTAATCTACATAACCATACTCTTCCCATTTGGAATACATATAGGAATATTTTGCGTTATTACTCTGATGCGTATAAGTGGAGTCGTTGGCAAAGATCAGGTTTCTGTCCATGGCGGAATATACCAGGAACATAACAATGGCAACGACACATACAACGGAAAATGCGCCGTGTAATAATCGTTTTAAAAGATATTTTGTCATTGTCTACCACCTGTTATGCAAACAGGGGCTGCTATGGTAAGCAGCCCCCTTGTCTATTGTTCCATTGAAATTAGTAGATACCTAAGCTCATTGTACAATAACCTGCATAATCAGGCAGGAATGTTGCAAGCATGGAGCAAGGATCACCGTAGTCAGGAGACCAACCAGTAATATCACCGATATCGAAGTTCATGTCAGCACCGCTGTAGCAGTAGTACTCAGCGTAGTACCACTCAGTTGGGTCAGAACATGTCACAAGTCTTACTTCTACAAGACCGTTCAGAGCAGCCTCAACAGACTGTTTGTAAACGTTTGCACGGTTGATGTAAAGCTCGGAGCCATTCCATACAGGGTAGTCCATAACGATTGGATTCTCAGCTGTTACTTCAATGCCTTCAGCTGCAAGATCAGCAACTGCAAGTTCCATCTCTGCTAATGCATTTTCTGGGTTGTACCAGCCGTCATAACCTGTAGAACCGCCGAGGCCGTCGTTCATTTCAGGATTCCAAACCATTACTGGGCAGCCATCTGCTGTGATCTGATCCTGAACGATCTGACCAAAGTATGTGCCTGCTGGGTATGTCTTTGCTTCGCCGTTGATTTCTACTGTTACTTCCTCAGGAAGTTCAACGAAGTCACCTGTTGTATAAGAGTTGATCAGGTTTGCAGAAGCGAGGTCTTTACCTCTGATCTGCTCATTGTATGTAACACGGTCAACGGAGTATGCCATTGCTGCACGGAAGTGTGGGTTCAGAGCGGCTGCATAAGTTGCGTTAACCTGATCCTGTGTTTTGTCGGATGCAAGTGTTGTACCGTCATTGAAGTTTGCGAATGCCTGACGGTTGAGGTTGATGTATGTGATGTAAGCAGTTGCATCTGTACCGGAGATAACTGCATACTTATCGAAGTTGCCATCAGCCTTAGCGATCTCAACAACGGATGTTGTAAGACCAGTTGCATCAAGTGTACCGTTCATGAAGTCTGTGTAAGACTTTGTAGGATCGGAAGCATCATCGTAAAGCCATGTGATCGTCTTGTTGTTGATGCCATCAGCGTTCCAGTAAGACTCATTAGCCTTGAAGATGATGGAGTTCTTTTCTGTTGCGCTTGTTACAAGGTATGGACCACAGTAAGCGATATGGTCTGGATCTGTACCATATGTGCACTCTTCGTTAAAGTCTGCACCGAAACCACCACCTAAGCTCTGGTAGTAAGCTGTACAGATTGGGAAGAACTCTGTGTAACCAAGCATTGTCATGAAGAATGGGCACTCTGCTTCAAGTGTGTACTCAAGTGTATAATCATCAACAGCCTTGATACCTACCTGAGAGAAGTCTGCGATCTCGCCGCTGTAGTACTCTGTTGCGCCTACGATACCGGCACCGTCTACTGTATAGAGGTCTTCCATACCGGAACCCATATCGAATGTATGGATCGCACCGTTAACGAAGTCTGTTGCTGTTAACTCAGCGATCTCACGGCCCTGAGAGTCAACCCACATAACACCCTTACGAAGGTGGAATGTGTATGTTAAGCCATCGTCAGAAACTTCATAGCTCTCTGCAAGTGCAGGCTGAAGAACGTTTTCACAGTCATATTCCATCAGACCATCTGTTGTATTACAAAGTGGCTCGAACAGTGTTGCATTCCACTCAGCAAACATATCCCATGTCTGTGGATCATCAGAATAAATAATGCTATAGCTGTCTTTTAATGTATAACCATGATCGGTTAAATATTCCTTTGCGGATGCTTCGTAAGTACCTGTGCCTTTTAATTCACCGTACATTGTACGAAGTGCCTGGTAATCCTCAGCTGTCACGATCTCGTCTGTTACAACAACGTTGTGGAAACGATCGCTGTCACCACCAAATTTTACAGTGGA
>JAZUHQ010000279.1:0-7533 GCA_045641805.1 Lachnospiraceae bacterium | reverse complement strand
CAATAAATAAAGACGATGTTAAGATGTTTGCAGATTAAATATCGATTTCAATTTTGTCAATGGGGACAATTAGAGCCACGCTCTAGTTGTCCTTTTTTTTGTTTTTCTTTAAATAAGGTAGGGAGGTCCCATTATGAAAAGTACAGGTGTAGTAAGAAAATTAGACGATCTTGGCAGAATCACACTTCCAATTGAGCTGAGAAGAAACTTAAATATTGGTGAGCATGATCCACTGGAGATCTTTGTTGACGATGATAAGATCGTTCTTCGTAAATATGAAGCAAGCGATATCTTCACAGGCAACATGAACGACCTGATCGACTTTCATGATAAAAAAGTGTCCAGACAGTCTATCATGGAGATGGCACACCTTGCAGGTCTCCGTATTGTAGAAGGTTTCTAAATCTTTCTCTTCTTATATATAGTAAGTTCGTCCAAAAGGTGAATGGGCCGCCGGGTTTTGCCCTGCCTTTTTTAAGGACCTGCGAATCCATACAGGGATATTTTCCCCTTTTTTACAGAGTCCTCTGTTTTTACGGGGGGATTGTCACCCTAAAAATCCTCTTGATACCTCAATAAGGACCAGATTCAAACAAAGATAGGCGATTTCACCCTCCTATGTTTCGTTTGAATCTGGTCCTTTTCGATTTCTTCTATATATAATCTTTGATCTATTCTTTGTGATCCACTAGGTACTGGTAGACATCTCTCTTGGAAATACCTCTGTCCGCAGCGACACTCTTCATCGCATCCTTTTTGGACTGACCCTGTTTGAGATAGATCTCCATATGATCCTCAATCGTCATTTCTTCCCATGACTGCTGTTTCTCCTGATCCAGCTGCTCCTGTGAAACACCTTCAATGACAAGCACGATCTCGCCCTTAGGTTCGTTCACTTCATAATAAGCCAGCGCTTCTCCAAGGGTACTTCTGAATACCGTTTCATGACGCTTGGTAATCTCACGGCAGACAGCCACTTTTCGGTCTGCACCTGCTGCCTCGATCAGTACAGGCAGTGTCTTTAAGAGTCTGTGAGGTGCCTCATAAAAAATGGAGGTACGTGTCTCCACTTTCAGTCTCTCGAGCGCAAGCTGTCTTTCCTTCTTATCCATAGGAAGGAATCCCTCGAAACAGAATCTTCTTGTGGAAAGACCGGATAAAGTCAAAGCGGTGATGCATGCCGCAGGACCCGGAAGTGAGGTCACTTCAATGCCGTTCTCATAGCACATCTTGACCAGATCTTCACCCGGATCAGAGATACCCGGCGTACCTGCATCTGTGATCAGAGCGATATTGGTACCTTCCTGCATTTTTCTGACGAGATACTCCGCCTTATCAATCTTATTAAACTCATGATAGCTTGTCATTGGCACATGGATATCAAAATGTGTCAGAAGCTTCATACTGTTTCTTGTATCCTCAGCAGCAATCAGATCTACAGACTTCAGCGTATCAATGACACGGAAGGTCATATCTTCCAGATTGCCGATCGGTGTTGCACATAAATATAGTTTACCAGCCATTTAAACCTCCGGCTTAATAGCCATATATCTCATAGATCTCCGGGTTATATTTTCCCGGTTCATCGTAAACGATCAGCGGTTTCTCTATTTTGATCATGGACTTGCCACCTTTGACAGCCTCGATCAGAACCATGTTGGGTTCCTTATCAATAAAAGGATGGACCATCTTCATGCGTTTTGGTTCCAGCTTGTAGCGGCGCATGGTCTCAAAGATCTCCACAAGACGGAAAGGTCTGTGTACCATGTAGAAGCGGCCGTTGACTTTCAGGCATTTGGCAGCTTCACGGACGACATCATCCAGACTGCAGAGCACCTCATGTCTGGCGATCGCCTTTGGCAGCTCCGGATTTTTCAGACCATGTAAGTCATTCATATAAGGTGGATTAGAAGTGACGACATCAAAAGAAGCACTCCCAAAAATCTGAGATGCTTCTTTGATATCACCTGTCACTATACTGATCTTATCTTCAAGTTTGTTATAAGCCACACTGCGGCGTGCCATATCGGCACTTTCTTCCTGGATCTCCAGTCCTGTCAGGTGGCTGCTCTCTGTTTTAGCTTCCAGAAGAATCGGGATAATACCGGTTCCTGTTCCCAGATCCAGTACCTTTTCCCCTTTCTTCACATGTGCAAAACCGGAGAGAAGCACTGCATCCATACCAAAACAGAACTTATTGGGATTCTGAATGATCTTGTATCCATTTCTCTGAAGATCATCCAGTCGTTCATCAGGTAATAAGCAGGTCATTATAACTTAGACTTTCCTTCCTTACGTTCCATATCTTCCAGTGCCTTCAGTTCGGCATCATTGTAATTGACCTTTTCTTTACGGCGTTTCTGGCGGAACTTGATCTGACTGATCTTATATTCATGGATCTCTTTTTCATCATTATCCAGTGTCACAATGACTTTCACCAGCTGTCTGAGTACGTTCACACTCTGAACTTCACCCTTAAAGCCATCCTCCGTTGTCACTCTGTCACCGATGTTAGGGAGTTTGCTGTTGAGCCACTCATAGGTATCCTGCTCATTCTTGAGACAGCACATGAGTCTTCCGCAGACACCACTGATCTTTGTTGGGTTCAGGGACAGATTCTGTTCCTTTGCCATTTTAATGGAAACAGGTGCAAACTCGGAAAGGTAGCTGTGGCAGCAAAGACTTCTTCCGCAAATACCAATACCACCTAAAATCTTTGTCTCACCACGAACACCGATCTGACGGAGCTCAATTCTTGTCTTGAATACAGATGCCAGGTCTTTAACCAGCTCTCTGAAGTCGATACGACCATCTGCTGTGAAATAGAACAGTACCTTATTGTTATCAAAAGTGTACTCTGCATCGATCAGCTTCATCTGGAGCTGATGCTTTGCAATCTTCTCCAGGCAGATCTTAAAAGCATCTTTTTCTTTTTCCTTATTTTTAAGTGCAACTTCATCATCTTCAGGCGTTGCTACTCGAATCACTGCTTTAAGCGGCTGAACCACTTTGCTCTCATCTACTTCGCGGACACCCACAAATACGTGACCGTATTCAATACCACGGGCAGTCTCTACGATAACATTCTGACCCACCTCGATATCCATATCCAGAGGATCAAAATAATAGATTTTACCAGCATTGCGGAATCGCACGCCGATTACCTTAATCATGCTAATTCTCCTTTATTGTCAATAAAAGCATTTCCATCGTCATGTCAAAATTGACATTGGCATTCAGTCTGACTTTTGCCTTTTCCAGCGCATCCATGATGCGATTCAGGCCTTCGTAGGAGGAAGTCGTCGCTTTTTTCTGAAGGAAACGGAACTCTTCCTGATAAACGATCTGATTGGTATCATTGGTTGCTTTTAAGATCAGCACATCCCTGTACCATGTCATCATTAAATCAATGATCTCACGGATATCCGCTTTAAAATCATTCATTTCCTCGATTGTTTTCATGATCTCATAAACTTCCATCTCATCCACATGTTTCAGCATATGGATCACAAAGTCCTGCATTTCTCTGAAATGTTCACTGGTTGCCATTAAAATGGCTTTTCCCATATTTCCCTGGGAATAGGCGGCACAGATTTTGGCCTGATAATCAGGAATCTGATACTGTGCCATCAGATAATTCTGAATCTTCTCTCTGTCAATGCTTCTCAGATTCAATGTAATACATCTTGAACGAATCGTCGGCAGAAGTGCATCCTGGGCATTTGTCAAAAACATGAGGACAGCATAAACCGGCGGTTCTTCAATGGTTTTCAAAAGGGCATTCTGTGCCTGTGGCGTCATCAGCTGCGCATCATCGATAATATAAATCTTATATTTGCTGCTGTAGGGTTTAATGACAATGTCATTATTGACTTGAAGACGGATATCATCCACACCGATACTGTTTGGCTTTTCATGGGTGACCCACTTCACATCCGGCTGATTACCACCGTCAAACTGATGGCATGACTGGCACATATTACAGGAATCACCATATCCGGCCTCACACTGAAGAGCTTTCGCAAACGCACTTGCCAGCATATTTTTACCGGATCCATTTTCACCATTGAAAATATAAGCATGTGATGTCTGTTTATTCTTTAAAGAACTCTGCAGATGAGCAACGATCTGCTCATGGCCGATGATATCAATGAATCCCTTCATATATACACACCTTCCTTTTGAGATACTACATCTTAACAGTATAGCATAAGCACTGACTTCAGTGCAATGAGAACAATCACTGCACGAAAGCCTATTCTTGCTTATCATCCCATCATTTGTCTGATGTCTGTCTTAATCTCTTCAATAACTCTCGCTTTATCATCATTGATATAGCGTTTTGTAATATTCTGTTCCCTGATTTTGTCATCCGCAAAATCAACACTATCTGCAAGGAAACGCCTGCACATCTCCTCGTACTTTGGTACAGCCTGAAGTTTTTCCCTGCCGATCGCACGCAGAAGACGTTCGCCATCCTCCACTTCAATGTAGATTGGAACGATCTTATCATCACCAAAGTAGGCTCTGATCTGACTGTAAGCTTCCAGTGTTTCAATCGCAATATAATTGCCTGTCTCCAGATCGATCTGACCATCATCAGCCGTAAAGTAATGCCATGGACCGTAAACGGTCTGGTAAGTACGGCTCTCTATGATCTGACCTTTTTCTGACATGTCTTCATAAACACGATCGGTGACGAAATGATAGGTCACACCTTCCACTTCATTTTCGCGGATCGGTCTGGTTGTATATAAGATCACATCCTTAAGACCAAGCGATTGATCCTCTCTGATTTCTGAAAAGATCGAGTCCTTTCCGGATGCACTTTTTCCCATAACACAAAATAACTTGCCCATCTCTATATCCTTATCTGCTTATCCACAATCGGTCTCTTCTTATATAGAAGATATCCACTTTATCCTTTATTTGATCACCTGAATCATTGGATGTTGTCCATCCCCTATAATTCCTGTTACTTCCATTGAATAGGCGATCCATCGCCTGATCGTACCGACGACTTCTTCCGTGATCCATTCACCCGGAGTGACCAGAGGAATGCCCGGAGGATAGAGATAAATATAATCACCCGCGATACGACCAACTGCATGGTCAAGATCAAGCATTTCTTTTGGATGCCATCCGGCATCATCTATACTCATTTTAATGGAAAGCTCAGGTAAACGATGATCAAAATTGCCATTATCGTCATTAAAATCAATAGAATCATCTATCTTGTGAGCCGCATCTAACATTCTGTTAAACCCATCTACAGAATCACCCACGGTTGTCATCGCAAGAATGTAATCCAGTGAACACATTTCCATCTGAAGTGCATGGTCGTTTAACAATCTGGTATGAAACTCAGGACCTGTCAATGTTGTTCCCTTCACAGAAAGCACTAATTTCGATATATCATAGTCCACACTGTAGGCTGGATTGAGATCATTCTTATTTAAAAGATGGATATGTTTTAATCCGGATAAACATTCTCTTAACCTGATCAGGTCTTCAACGTAACGCTTGTATAACTTTTCTCCCTCGTCATGAAGCATATGCATGCAGCTATCGATACTTCCCATTAACACATAGGAAGGACTGCTTGTCTGATAGATCGTCAGCATACGTCTGACACGATCCCTGTCTAACAAATCGCCATTCATATGGAGGATGGCAGTCTGCGTCATTGCCGGCAGCGTCTTATGAACGCTCTGAATAACCAGATCTGCGCCAAGTTCCACCGCGCTGACAGGGAAAGAAGAATGAAAATGGAAGTGTGCACCATGTGCTTCATCCACTATGAGAGGGATGTGATAGGCATGAACCAGCTTACAAATAGCCTCGATATCTGACACGACACCATCATATGTAGGAGATGTTAAGATGAAAGCCTGCACATCAGGATTGTTTTGTAAGATAGTGCTAACTTTATCTATATTTATCCCTTCATTAATTCCTAATTGTTCATTAATTTCAGGATAAATATAGATTGGCTGCAGCCTGTTGATCTCCAATGCATGGTAAACAGCCTTATGACAGTTTCTTGCTACGAGAATTTTTCCTCCCGTTCGGCATGTACCACCGATTGCAGCAAGTATTCCCGCTGTGCTTCCGTTCACAACAAACTTTGTCTCTTCTGAACCATAAAGCTCTGCCGCAAATCTCTGTGCTTCAAGCAGGATGCCTTTAGCATCATGAAGATTATCAAAACCATCTATTTCCGTGATATCCAAACCATAGATTCCTTTAGCCTCATCCGGCATCAGAATTCTCTTATGCCCGGGCATATGGAATGGATAAACATTCGATTCATTATATGTTTTTAACTGACTTAATAATGTTTTACTCATGAGTCTATTATAACAACAAAAGCAACCACAAACAATGAGTGGTTGCTTTTGATTCAAGCATTCGATATATTAATCATCCAAGTATAAATCGCAAAGAGCAAATACTTCTGAAGGATTCTCCATATGAGGCATACCCTTCGTTTCTTTCACTTCACTGGTTTCAATCGCTTTATTAAAGAAAGCATAACCTTCCATAATCTTATCCTTGTCAGCGAGATCACTACCACAGATCATATACATAGAATGATCGATTTCTTTAAGAGCACGAACAATATTGATTCTTGTGTAGTGTGCAACCTGGCTGGCAAAGATGTAACGAGATTTAAAACCACCTAAGTGTCCTGCTTCACAAAATGCATCGATGTCGCCGGATTTTACTTTTGTACTATCATGATAGTAATCATTTTCAAATCTTGCCTTCAGATGACACTTGTTAATGGAAGCAAAGTAGATGAGTGTACCCATGAGTGGTAACTCAATGATTCTTCTCTTAATTTTTTCCCATGTAGTAATCTTCTCAACCATGTGATCAAAGGATTCAGGATTGATCATGACCATCTTATTGTACAGTTTTCCCTCGCTGCGGATAGCCATAATACCAATAGAAGAAGAAGCACCACTTGTAATGATGTCTGTAGGCTGTTTGATCACGTGCTTAACGAAATCATTGATCGCCTGTACATAGAGATAATTTGTGTACATAATGCGTTCTTTATCAGAACGACCACAGCCCGGAAGGTCAATTGTGTAGACCGTATGATTCTTTGCAAGCATAGGAATCATCTCTTTCCATTCATAACCGGAACATGCACAATCCAGATCATGAACTAAAAGAACCGGGGAACCGGAGCCTTTTTTGGAATAAAAAATGTTTCCAAAACGCCATCCATAATAAGCCTTCTCCTCAGAAGTGAGAATCTCCTTCATTGTAGACAGCTTTAAGGCTACTCGGTTGATGCCATAGATTGATCCGACGTATCCCAATACTACGCCGCCAATAGCCAACCATTTTTTTGTTTTCATAATAATAAACTCCCATCAATAAAAACCGCTACTTCTAGCTAATTATATTATAATTGAATAATTCATATTATACAAGTAATTTATGTATTATACTATTAAATATTTTATTTCCAAATTATTTGTTGCGTAGCTATAACAATATCTGTATTTTATCATTCCA
>JAZUHQ010000278.1:0-3457 GCA_045641805.1 Lachnospiraceae bacterium | reverse complement strand
TTTAAAACGAACAGGCGGTTCTGCATGTCGATATGAGGGATATGAAGCTCTTTCGTATCCATCGTGATCTGATCATAAAGAAGAATATCCAGATCCAGTGTTCTTGGACCCCAGTGGATTTCTCTTGTTCTTCCAAGCTGTGCTTCGATATGGTTGATCGCTCTGAGCAACTGGATCGGAGTGAGGAAAGTCTCAATCTCAATACATCCATTGAAAAAGGCCGGCTGATCAGTCACGCCATAAGGGGCTGTCTCATAAATCGGAGATGTCTGCACGACGGAGATCATCTCATGCTGATCTAATAGAGCGATCGCGCTCCGAATATAATCCACACGCTCTCCCATGTTGCTGCCAATACCAAGATAAGCGGTATGACGGGCTCTCTCGACATGGATCATCACGGTTTCCAGCGGATAAGGGATCGGTGCATTCGGCTTCTCCAGATCGATCACAATTGAATGTATCAGAGGATACTGCTTTAAAATGGCGATCGCCAGATGATCCGCTGCTGTCTCGATCAGTTTGTAGCGATTGTTTTGCATCCAGCTTACAATGAACTCACTGACTTCGCCATAATTGACCGATAATCGGAGATCATCTTCAGCAGCTGCATTCGCTGTGTCTATTTCAAGTTCTGCACTGACATAAAACTTCTGTCCGAGACGTTTTTCTTCCTCGAACACGCCATGAAAGGCATAAACTTCTATTTTCTTGATAACTATCTTATCCATCGTTTCACCTCGATCAAAGCCTTCCCAGAATCGCTTCTGTCATCTTGATGGCTCGTGCATTCTCCTTGATATCATGCACTCTGACAAACTGACAGCCTGCCATGACAGCCATCACACTTGTTGCCAGCGTCCCTTCCACACGTTCGGAAACAGGAAGATCCAGTGTCAGACCGATCATGGATTTTCTGGAAGTACCAAGCAGTACCGGATAACCCAGACGGCCAAAGTCTTTCAGGTGAGCCATCACATCCAGGTTATGCTCAAGGGTTTTGGCAAAACCCACACCCGGATCCAGCATGATCTTCTCATCTTTGATTCCGGCTGCTTTGGCAGTTTGAATGATCTTTTCCATATCGCTAAGGCAATCCGTCATAAAGTCCACATAATCGATGGCCTTGCGGTTATGCATCAGACAGCAGGAAGCCTCATACTTTGCAATGACAACTGCCATTTCGGGGTCATACTGAAGGCCCCAGATATCATTGATCAGGTCTGCTCCAGCCTCAAGTGCGGCTTCGGCAACCTTGGATTTATAGGTGTCAACGGATACAGGAATATCAAATTCCTGTTTGATCATCCGGATCACAGGCAGAATACGTTCAATCTCTTCCTGATCTGAAATCTGCTGATAACCGGGTCTGGTGGACTCACCACCGACATCGATGATCTCTGCACCTTCTTCGATCATCTGGCGGACACGTACCCTTACATCGCTGAGGTCATGATAAGAGCCGCCATCTGAGAAGGAATCCGGTGTCACATTGAGAATCGCCATAATGGCGGTATGTCCTACCGGGAAATGCTTGTTGCCTATTCTCATATGTCTCACCTCTTATATTTCTACGGTATGTGTCCGTTTATCATCCGGCCAATAACATTCGTTGGTCGCCTGACACTCAAAACACAGTCTCGATTTTTTGTCTGCACGGTAAAGGATCTCTGCCAGATCCATGCTTCCATTTTCGGAAGTGTTGCGATGTCTGCCGATTGCATCCAGCATGAGTGCAAGCTCCTCATCACTATAGCCGGCATCCCTGAGGATCGGCTCTGCCAGCTTCATACTCGCATGGTGATGCGGTGTACCGGAGTCATACTCTGCAGATCTTCCCAGATCATGACAGAGTGCACAGGCATAGATCACGTCCTTGTCGATATCCAGCTTATTCTCCAATGCCAGGATATAGGCAATACGTGCGACATCCATGCTATGCTGCATGCCATGTCTGCAGAAAATTCGGTCTTTTTCTTTTTCATTGATATGATTGAATGCTTCCTGAAACAGTGGATGCTTCAGAATAACGTCAATTCTATACATTTTGTTTGATTTCCTTGATGATTTTTTTAAGCGAAGCAATGGTGGACAAAGAACCCATGTGAATGATGACATCCGTCTCAGATGAAAGATCAAAAGCACACATCATTGCTTTTTGATGACTATCGCATGGAATAACCTTTTCAAAACAGGTTTCTGCCTCTTTGGCCAGAAGATCCGCAGAGAGCCCACGGTCGCCGGCAGGTTTGAAGGTGATCAGAATATCTGAGA
Source organism: Lachnospiraceae bacterium (assembly GCA_045641805.1). Taxonomy (GTDB): domain Bacteria; phylum Bacillota; class Clostridia; order Lachnospirales; family Lachnospiraceae; genus Coprococcus_A. The sequence continues at coordinate 1,183 of JAZUHQ010000278.1, read as the reverse complement.
TCTCTGATACGATACGCAGCATCTCGATATACGCTTTATCTTTAAATACACCCATCACTAGGATGCATTTTTGTTTTTCATAATAGGCTTTATAGGATCTGACAAGTGCCTCGGCACCATCCGGATTATGGGCACCATCGACGATCAGCACAGGGTGATCCTGAAGTAATTCAAAACGACCTTCCCATCCAGCCGAACCAATGCCTTCAAAGACAGCTGAACTTGTCACTTTATCCGCTTTTCCTACCTGCTTTAAAACATCGATCGTCTTAATGGCAAGTGACGCATTGTCTGCCTGATAAAGTCCTGACATTTTGGTTCTAAGGCCCTGATATGCGCCCGCATCAAAGACAAGTCCCTCTTTGATCGTGGCTTCCCTGACAGAGGCTCTATCCGCATCATAGACCTTAGCACTCATCTTCATAGCCATGTCTTCGATGACTGAATGCACCTCATGGTCCTTGTCCAGGACAATGACCGGCACATCTTTCTTGATAATACCCGCTTTGACTGAAGCGATCTCAGCTCTTGTATTTCCGAGGTAAGCCATGTGATCCATCGCGATGTGTGTGATCACACTCGCCAGAGGTTTTTTAATCACGTTGGTGGCATCCAGTGCGCCACCCATACCGACTTCAAGAATGACAAAGTCTGGCTGCTTCTCTTTGAAATACTGAAAAGCCATGGCTGTTTCGATTTCAAAACCGGAAGGGGTGTCCCCGTACTCGGCCTCCATTTGCTTACAATGGCTTTCTATTAGGGTTAAAAGCTTTGTCACATCCGCCTCAGTGATCCACTCTCCATTGATCTGGAGCTTTTCTCTGTAGTCTTCAATGACAGGTGAAATATAACGTCCCACCGAGTATCCTGCCGCCATCAAAATCGATGCCATGTAGGTACATACGGAACCTTTGCCATTGCTACCGGCCACATGAATCATATTCACTTGTTCCTGTGGATCGCCCATGCGTTTTAATAATTCAGCCACTCTCTCAAGTCCGGGACGGATTCCTTTACTCTCGACGTGCTGGATAAAGTGCATGGCCTCTTCATAAGTATGCATGACTGCTCTCCTATTTATCGTCACATAACTGGAATATGTAGAATTTTAAGTAATAGGACTCATCGGAAGCCCAGAGAATTGGGTGATCCGGTGCCTGTGTTCTGAATTCGACCTGACGAA
>JAZUHQ010000277.1:0-3169 GCA_045641805.1 Lachnospiraceae bacterium | reverse complement strand
CATCACCTGTGATTGTAATGATCTTACGGATCAGTGGTGTTGACTTGCAGACAGCATTGTAAATAGAAGCAATGGTATCTACATTATCAACGATACAACCTGCATCTGCAGGCAGCATGGAAGAATTGACTTTTCTTCCTGTTGTTGCAAAGATCAGAGAACGCTCACCGCCCTGAGGATATTTTGTCTTTAATGGACAAACCTCGATTTTCTCTTCATCTTTACAAAGTTCTGTTAATACCTGAATTGCCTGTGGCTTGTTATCCTCGATACCAATGATCGCTTTCGCATTTGGGAATAAAGATAACATAACCTTAAGGCCTCCTACGATCTTTTCAGGCTGTTCAAGCATCAGTCTGTAATCGGATGTCAGATATGGCTCACATTCTGCACCGTTTGCGATCACATACTCGATCTTGTCAGGTTCTTTTGGCATCAGTTTCACATGTGTTGGGAAACCGGCGCCGCCAAGGCCCACGATACCGGCAGCTTTTACAACATCAATGATCTCCTGACCGGACATCTGTGTGTAATCTCTGTCATTACCAAAGCCTTCAATTGTCTTGTACTCGCCGTCATTCTCAACGATGATGCAGTCTGTCATTGTACCGTTCACAACTGCTCTCTTTTCAATGCCCTTGACAGTTCCTGATACGGAACTTAAGACATTGGCAGAGATAAAGCCGCCGGCTTCACCGATGATCTGACCTACAAGTACAGGATCGCCCTTTTTAACCAGAGGTTTTGCAGGTGCACCGATATGCTGTGACATTGGATAAACCATTTCACCTTCAGGCATTAAAGTCACAATTGGTTTTTCTTCGGATAATGACTTGCCTTCAACCGGATGAACACCGCCAAAAAAAGTGGCTAAACCCATTCCATTCTCCACCTTGTAAAATTTATATTTTTTGAGAAATATTTAACCATTTCTCCATGTTGTGTACAGTCTGCATGCTTTTAAAAAAGGCCGACCAAATAGGATACTCGTCTATGCACAACACTTTCGGTCGCGCAAACGTCCTTTTTAGCATATCACATCCTTGTTTTTGGCGCAAGAAAAATGTTATATAATTAACAATGATGTGCACTCATCCGTCCCAAAAAGACATTTTATACAGTATTCACAACAAAATATTCATTTTTTGAAAATCAGGATCCGAGCACAAAAAAAGAGAAACCGCTTTTGCGATTTCTCTTTCTCATCAGACCTCTGCCTGGTCTTTTCTTATGGTTTCTGCCAGGGACATCAGCTGCTCTTTTGTATTCAGGCTCTGATCTTCGATGACTCTTTTACACAGCTGGTCAAGGATCTCGCCAAGCTGTGGTCCGGGCTTGACACCGGCTGCGATCAGATCTCTGCCGCCAATAGCCAGGCCTTTGATGGTAAAACACTGTCCTTCAGAAATGATCTTATCATAGATGGTTCTTTTCTTTCTCAGATCTTCCAGAGAAGCCTCTTTTTTCTCCGGGCTCTTGGCACAGGCATCTGCTGTCTGTACCTTCAGAAACTGATCAAAGAGGTCTTCGCCCACTCTGTTGAGGGCCTTTCTGACACTGACCTCATTGGCTTCATACTGCATGTTGTGGCTGGCGATCAGTTTCATGACAGCCTCCCTGGTATGGTTATCCAGTTTGAGTCTTCTGAGAATCTTACCAGCCATCACTGCCCCTGTCTCATTGTGGTCTTTAAACACTTCTCTGCCATCTCTGACAACTACTTCCGTTCTGGCTTTGCCAAGATCATGAAGCAGCATACAAAGTCTCAGCACCTGATCTGCCTCCACTGCTTCCAGTGCTTTGATCGTATGTGTCTCGACATCATAGATGTGGTTAGGACTGTTTGGCATGAGTCCTCTTACGGCATCGTACTCGGGCAGCATCATGGCTGTGATCCCCAGGTCTGCCGCAATGCGGATATGTCCGGGATTCGGAGACGTCAGCATTTTGATCAGCTCGGTTGCAATACGCTCAGCGCTGATATTGTTCAGTCTCGGTGCGATCACCTTCACCGCTTCTGCCGTCGGGCCATCAATCTCAAAACCAAGCTGTGCCGCAAAACGGACCGCACGCATGATTCGAAGGGCATCCTCCGTAAAACGCTCCATCGGGTCGCCGACACACTTGACCAGTTTTCTTTCCAGATCACCGATCCCATCAAAGGCATCCACCACACCTGTTCTTGGATTATAAGCCATGGCATTGATGGTAAAGTCGCGGCGTTTCAGGTCCTCGATCAGGTTTTCAGTGAAGACAACTTCTTTGGGATGTCTGGAATCTTCATATTCTCCGTCAATACGGTAGGTTGTGACTTCGTAACCCTCATGATGCATCATCACAGTGACGGTGCCATGCTGAATACCTGTATCGATGGTCTTTTTAAACAGGGCCTTCACTTGCTCCGGACGTGCGGAGGTGGTGATATCCCAGTCCTTGGGTTCCCTGCCCAGGATACAGTCTCTGACACAGCCACCCACCACAAATGCTTCGTAGCCGGCGTCCATCAGAGTCTCAAGAATGACCTCCGCATCCTTTGGAACCTCCAGATGTTTATCTATACTATATGGAAATCTGCTCATTTCTTTTCCTCATTTTTCTATTTAAAAGGGGTTATACCCACCTGATTATCCAGTATAGCGCAAAACAAGGCCTGATGTCTACACTACGAATATACAAAAACAGAGCTCAGAAATACCAAAGCCCCGGCTTCCTTACGGATGCCGAGGCATATCTCTCAAAAATCGGTTGTGAAGCTGTCTACTTTCCATCCATTCTTATCCATGATCATTTCTACTGCAAATGTCGTTTCTGTCTCAGGATAAAGTGCAGATTCAGGGACCGTCTCCATCCGGACATCTACAAGGAAAGTGGCGGACTTATCATCTGCTTTCTTTTCCGGAATGCCGGTCAGTTCAGCCCATGCCATGCCAAAGACATCCTGGTCATGGAAATAAGCCTGCACACAGGCATCGGTCGCGTAGGCTTTCATCCCCTCGAAATCACCTTCTGTAAAGCGACCAAAAAAGGCGTTCAGTATCTGGGCGGCGCCAGGCCTTCCCACTTCCTCCTCTGAGGTGATCACATCCGCAACCTCTCCGGTATAGGCATTGACAAAAACCGTACAGGAACGATCCTTGTCTTTATCTGAAAATGAAAAATGATAGAATAC
>JAZUHQ010000276.1:0-3184 GCA_045641805.1 Lachnospiraceae bacterium | reverse complement strand
TGGCCGCAGAGCGATCATGAGCTACGAAGTGGGCAAGCAGGCGCTGGATTTCCTGATCGCCAACTCCGGTAACCGCCGCAATCTGGAGGTTGACTTCTTCGGCGGCGAGCCACTGATGAACTGGAATGTTGTCAAGCAGCTGGTTCAGTATGGCCGTGAACAGGAAAAACTCCATGATAAGAATTTCAGATTTACACTGACAACCAATGGTGTCCTTCTGAATGATGAAGTCATGGAATTCTGTAATAAGGAAATGGCCAACGTGGTACTGAGCGTTGACGGACGTAAGGAAGTCAATGACCGCATGCGTCCATTCAGAAACGGTACAGGCAGCTATGACCTGATCGTTCCGAAATTTGAAAAGTTTGCTGAGAGCAGAAATCAGACAAACTACTATGTGCGTGGTACATTCACACACTACAACAAAGATTTTGCGGCTGATGTTCTCAGTCTTGCAGATAGAGGTTTTAAGCAGATTTCCGTAGAGCCTGTCGTGGCACCTACCGATGAGCCTTATGCGATCCAGGAAGCGGATATCGCAGAGCTCTGTGCCGAGTACGACAAGCTGGCGAAAGAGATCGTTAAGCGCAACAGAGAGGGTAAGCATTTCAATTTCTTCCATTTCATGATCGATCTGGAAGGCGGCCCTTGTGTAGCGAAACGTCTCTCCGGTTGTGGTTCAGGTACAGAATATCTTGCTGTAACACCTTGGGGAGATCTGTATCCATGTCACCAGTTCGTTGGTCAGGATGAGTTCCTGATGGGTAACGTATGGGATGGCGTCAAGAATACAGAACTTCGTGACGAGTTTAAACTCTGTAACGTTTATGCAAAAGAGAAATGTAACCAGTGCTTCGCCAAGTTCTACTGCAGCGGTGGATGTGCAGCGAATTCCTGGAATTTCCATCATTCCATCACGGATGCGTATGACATTGGCTGTGAGCTGATGCGTAAACGAGTAGAGTGTGCAATTATGATCAAAGCTGCTGAGGCAGATGTAGAAGGAGAAGAATAATCTATGAGAAGTAAAGGCAAAAGCTGGATCGTTCTGATCCTTATCGTAGCAATGATTGCTGCTTGCGGTTATGTTTCCGCTATTGGTTACGGTAAAGATCATATCGGTACTGCAAAGAACATTAAGCTGGGTCTTGACCTGGCAGGTGGTGTCAATATTACTTACGAAGCAGATGAAGCATTACCATCCGCTGAAGATATGAATGACACTGTTTTCAAACTCCAGAAGCGTGTAGAGGCATGGAGTACAGAAGCTGAAGTTTACCAGCAGGGTGCAAACCGTATCAACGTAGATATCCCTGGTGTTTATGATGCCGAGACAATTCTTTCCGCTCTCGGTAACCCTGGTACGATTTATTTCTGTGAAGGCCCAAGCGATGCGGCAACAGGCGAAGAGATCCTTCCTGGCCTCTTTGAGGTATGTAACGGTGAGGATATCGACAGTGCCGGTCCATCCACACAGCAGGATAAGTTCGGTAACCAGGAATATGTTGTATCCCTGATCTTCAAATCTGAGGGTGCACAGAAGTTTGCTGAAGCAACACAGAGAAACATTGGTAAGCCACTCTCCATCGTTTATGATGGCGAGGTTATCAGCGCACCAAACGTTCAGAATGCGATCACAAATGGCCAGTGTGTCATCACAGGTAACTTCACATATGAGACAGCCAACGCACTTGCAACAAACATTCGTGCCGGTGCTCTTAAGCTCTCTCTGACAGAACTTAGTTCCAAGGTTGTCAGCGCTAAGCTCGGTTCCGAGGCAGTTGCGACATCCCTGAAGGCAGGTATGGTTGGTCTTGCCATCGTTATGCTCTTCATGATCATTTTCTACTGGATCCCAGGTCTGTCCGCAGCGATCGCACTTGGTCTTTATGTAACATCCCTGCTCTGCTTCCTGAATGGTCTTGATATCACTCTGACTCTTCCGGGTATGGCAGGTATCATCCTGACAATCGGTATGGCGGTTGACGCCAACGTTATCATCTTCACACGTATCCGTGAGGAGATCGCTCAGGGCAGAAACGTTCGTGAATCCATCAAGATCGGTTTCAACAAAGCGCTTTCAGCCGTTGTCGATGGTAACGTCACAACACTGATCGCAGCGGCTATTCTGTATGCGATGGGTACAGGTACAATCAGAGGTTTCGCAATCACACTTGCACTCGGTATTGTTCTTTCCATGTTTACAGCACTTGTTATCACACGATTTACACTCCTTGCACTCTACGGTATCGGCTTTAAGGACGAGAAGTTCTACGGCAGACAGAAAGAGGCTAAGGTTCGTGATTACTTTGGTATGAAGAAGATCACCTATGCGATCGCATGTGCGCTGATCATTCTTGGTTTCGTCTTCATGGGTATCAACGCTTCCGGCGGTAAGGGTATCCTTAACTACTCTCTTGACTTCACAGGTGGTACAGCCATGACCGTTGAGTTCAACGAGGCAATGGATATCCCTGGTGCAGATGAGAGCAAGCTTGCTGGTCTTTTCCAGGAGTACGGCAATACAACAGATGTTCAGTTCCAGAATGTTTCCGGTTCTAACGAAGTTGTTATCAAGACACCTATTCTTTCCACTGAAGAGCGTGCAGCTGTCAAGGAGGCACTTGCTGATCAGTACGGTATCGACGAGGCTACAATCATTGAGGAAAACATCTCCGGTACAATTTCTTCCGAGATGCGTTCCCATGCGATCATCTCCGTTATCATCGCGATCATCTGTATCCTGATCTACATCTGGGTTCGATTCAGAGATCTTCGATTCGGTGCCGGTGCGGTTATCGCCCTTGCACATGACGTACTTGTTGTTCTGACACTCTATGCAGTTGTTCGTATCTCCGTAGGTACAACATTCATCGCATGTATGCTGACAATCGTTGGTTACTCCATCAATGCTTCTATCGTTGTATTCGACCGTATCCGTGAGAATCTCAAGATCATGGTTAAATCTACAACAGAAGAGATCGCCAACAAGTCTATCAGCCAGACACTTTCCAGAAGTATCAATACTTCCTTTACAACACTTGTCATGGTAGTCCTTCTCTACTTCATGGGTGTCACATCCATCAAAGAGTTTGCACTTCCAATGTTGGCAGGTATCATCGCAGGTACATACTCCTCCGTATTCATCGCAGGTACAGCTTGGTGCCTGATGAGAAAGAATGCA
>JAZUHQ010000275.1:0-2044 GCA_045641805.1 Lachnospiraceae bacterium | reverse complement strand
TATATTGTAATTCTTAACTTTACCTGCTTCCGATTTCCTGAAAATTTTTCAAAATAAATGAAGGTATAGCATAAATTATTCTGATGCATTATACGTCAGATTGTTTTATCCTATACCTTCTGTTATTATAGCCAAGTTACTTATAAATAAAGAAGCAGGAACCCTCCCCGACCAAAGTTTGGTTTCCTGCCTCACGCTTTTGCTACAGGTATACCTATAGCTCCAACAGGCCAATGATAACCTTACTTGTCGAAGAAAACAATCCTCTTACACCAAGTTTTTATAATGATTTAATCAATAACCTTCAATTTCACCAGCTTACATGTCCCTGCGGACACTCTGGCTGTCTCTCAGTTCATGGTTACTATAACCGATCCGTCAAGCTTCCATGTGGCAAAGTGACCTTTCGCATCTGCCGTGTCATATGTGAACACTGTGGCCACACTCATGCCATTCTTTTATCCTCAATGGTACCTTATTCACAGGTTTCTGCATCTGATCAAGCAGCCATCATCGATAACTTTAATCATCATGTACCGCAGGATCCTGTTATGGACAGAAATCCATGTATAGATGAAAGCTGCTACAGATATATCATCAGGTGCTACCTGAGATATTGGCATGAAAAGCTGCTCTCTGAACGTGTGATATTTTCACCACTTCGCCAGCTCATCACTTCCTGCTTTTCACATTTCAGGAGGCAGTTCATGCAGATAAAAAATACTCCAAATATACTTTTTCTCAATACCACATAACCTTACACGACCTTTGTTTTTTCCTTCCTTATACTTAAAGAAAAAGCAAAGGAGGTTCCATAAATGGACCAGGATAAGAAAAATGCAATCGCACTTATGCGTTATTCAGTGATCGCTCCACTCATTACCGGAATGGCAGAAGAATTCTCTACCAACGCAGCTTTCTTTAATAGTGCCTCTGTCAAAGGTGTCATGCATCCTGATGGCACGGTCAAACACTATGCTCCAGGAACAATAGAACGATGGTATGCCGCTTATAAGAAAGACGGCTTTGATGCTCTTGTTCCCTCAAGCCGGGCTGATCAGGGTATCCCCCGCAAACTTGATGACGATATAAAAGAACAGATCCGATATCTTAAGACCAACTATCCACGAATGTCTGCCTCCGCGATCTACAGGCAGCTTCACGATAATGGAATCCTGAAACGCGGCGACGTGCCTGAATCCACTTTAAACAGATATGTAAATTTCATTAACCTGCAGCAGAAATCTACTACCAATCAGGACATGAGACGTTATGAACGGCCTCATATCAATGAAGTATGGTGTGGCGATACCAGTGTCGGCCCTTATCTTAAGACTCCTGATGGCAAAAAACACAAGGTCTTCATCATTGCTCTCATCGATGATGCCAGCAGGTTTATTGTCGGTATTGATGTTTTCTTCAATGACAACTTTATAAACCTTATGTCTGTTATGAAATCTGCCGTATCAAAGTATGGCCGTCCACAGATGTTCAACTTCGATAACGGTTCCTCATTTAAAAACAAGCAGATGGAACTGCTGGCTGCACGCATTGGCTCAGTCATCCATTATGACCAGCCCTATTCTCCGACCCAGAAAGCCAAGATTGAAAGATGGTTCAGGACCATGAAGGATCAGTGGATGTCTTCTCTTGATATCAGGGACTTCCATTCTCTTGATGAACTCCGCGGCAATCTTTATGCCTATGTGCAGAAATATAACCAGACTGTCCATTCTTCATTAAAAGGCAAGACACCACAGGATCGTTTCTTCTCTGAACCTGATCATATCAGACGCCTTTCTGATACTGAGATCGAATCAAGTTTCCTTCTTGAAATCGAACGGCGTGTATCTTCTGACAACGTAATCACTATCGATCAGGTTGAGTATGAAGTTGACTGCCGCTTCTCAAAGCAGCGAATCAAACTCAGATACACTCCCGATCTTAAAGATATCTTTATCGTTGAAGCCGATGGCACCCTCTCTCCCATCAGACTTTTAAACAAAACTGAACACGCTTTTGTCAAGCGTGAAAAAATACGTTT
>JAZUHQ010000274.1:0-2279 GCA_045641805.1 Lachnospiraceae bacterium | reverse complement strand
CATCTGCTCTACGAAGTAGTGCTTAACCTTTGTAAGCTCGTAGATTTCCTCAACTGTTGCACCCTTTCTAAGAGCTTCATACATAAGGAAATGTCTCTCGGAAGATGGAGTGATGAGCTTGCTGAGGAGCTCTTCCTTAGTCATTGTATCGAAGTTCTTTGCATGGCCAAGACCATAACGACCTGTCTCAAGAGATCTGATAGCCTTCTGTAATGCTTCCTTGTAGTTCTTACCGATACTCATAACTTCACCAACGGCTCTCATCTGTGTACCAAGCTTATCCTCGATGCCTTTGAATTTCTCAAATGCCCAGCGAGCGAACTTGATAACAACGTAATCACCGTCTGGAACGTATTTATCTAATGTGCCGTACTTACCACACTCGATATCCTTGAGTGTGAGACCTGTTGCCAGCATTGCAGATACAAGTGCAATAGGGAAACCTGTTGCCTTGGAAGCAAGTGCGGAGGAACGGGATGTACGTGGGTTGATCTCGATAACGATGATACGGTCAGACACAGGATCATGTGCAAACTGTACGTTTGTACCACCAACAACCTGTACCTTCTCAACGATCTTATAAGCAGCTTCCTGAAGTCTGTCCATAACCTCCTGAGAGATTGTCAGCATTGGAGCTGCACAGAAAGAATCACCTGTATGAACACCCATTGGGTCAATGTTCTCGATGAAACATACAGTGATCATGTTGCCTTCGCAGTCACGAACAACTTCGAGCTCAAGCTCTTCCCAGCCGAGGATAGACTCCTCAACAAGAACCTGACCTACGAGGGATGCCTGAAGACCACGTGCACATACAGTCTTTAATTCTTCTCTATTGTATACCAGACCACCGCCGGCACCACCCATTGTGTATGCTGGACGGAGAACAACAGGGTAACCAAGACGATCTGCGATCTCAAGAGCGTCTTCTACGGAGTAAGAGATCTCGGATCTTGCCATCTCGATACCAAGTTCATTCATTGTATTCTTAAACTCGATACGGTCCTCACCACGCTCGATCGCGTCTACCTGAACACCGATAACCTTTACATTGTATTTGTCAAGAATACCTTCCTTATAAAGCTCGGAGCAGAGGTTAAGGCCTGACTGACCACCAAGGTTTGGAAGTAATGCATCCGGACGCTCTTTCGCAATGATCTGCTCCAGACGTTTAACGTTCAGAGGCTCGATATATGTTACATCTGCTGTCTCGGGATCTGTCATGATTGTAGCTGGGTTGGAGTTAACTAATACGATCTCATATCCCAGTTTACGAAGCGCTTTACATGCCTGAGTACCGGAATAGTCGAATTCACATGCCTGACCAATAACGATCGGACCAGAACCAATAATCAATACTTTGTTAATATCTGTTCTCTTTGGCATAATATTTTTGCATGAACTTGCCATTATTTTCGCTCATGCTCTCCCTTCTGAAGATTTAAAACGCTCAACTTAACGTTTCTATTTCCCTGGACCCACTGACCCATTTAAGAATCGTTATGTAAAACATCAACATACTTTAACATATATTTTTTCTCTTTGCAAGATGAATACTTTCACTTTTTATTCCTTGAAAGTCATTTTTTTGCAAGTTGAGTCAAAAGCCGGAATGTCATTTCCAGTTATTTCCAATTATCTAAATGACAGATTATATTCTGTTGTATGGATGAGTCTTGAGCCATGGTTGATGAGGTAAAAACGCTGAGTCTGTCTGTGCCATCCATCCATGATCTGAAGGATGCAAAGCCCATCCTCATAGATTCTGTAACCGATGACCATGACCCAGTGCCAGTCTAGAGGTGCATTCATCAGAAGCAGTCCGCATGGATGACCCTGATTGATCGCCTGCCTGATTTGATCAAAACCTGATATGGACCTATAGGTAAGATCGCACCCTCTGGACTTAAAATAAGCCACCGCTTTACCGGCGAGTCTGAGAACGGGGCCATTGCCGACAAGCGCATGGATCTTTATAAAAGTCGCCCTGTGACTGCCATCTGTGAGCACCTTCTCCTGCCCGCACCTGGCTGCATAGATAGCCAGATTGGTCACAAAGGTAGCACCGCAGTGATTGACTGCCAGATCATCGAAGTCTGATGTGACTGCCCAGCGGATCCCTTGAACCGGGAGCATCTTCTCAGTAAAAGATTGCTTTGGCAGTTCTTCTTTATTCATGAATCCATAATCTCCCACTTTCAGTTTCACATTCATGGCAGAGCCTCCTTTCTTTTTTATTATACACCCGCCATTCTCCGTCAACAATAATAAGATGGTTG
>JAZUHQ010000273.1:0-2457 GCA_045641805.1 Lachnospiraceae bacterium | reverse complement strand
TCTCTTTTTGTATGGCGGATCATGCTCACAAGGCCACGGATACAGGCACCATGAGAAGCCACCATAATGGAATAATCCTCCGGCACTTCTTTGGAAAGCTGTCGCATGGAAGTAAGGAAATCATCACATCGTGCTTCCACCTCATCCAGTGTCTCGCCACCTTCAGGCGCCTGGTATTTCTCCGGCGTAAAGAAGAGGCACTTCACCTGTGGCTCCAGATCAAAATAGAACACTTCCTCCATCACGCCAAAGTTCATTTCCCTGATACGTTGATCCACGATGATCTCATCGTGTGGAATGCGTGAAATGATATCTGCTGTCTGTCTTGCTCTGATCAGAGGGCTGGTATAGACCCTGTCAAAAATAATCTGTCTGTCCACAAACCACTGTTTGGCCACCTGCGCCTGCTGCAGACCGTTTTCATTCAGTGGAATATCTGTCATACCCTGGACAAGTCGTTTTCTGTTGTAGCTTGTCTCACCATGTCTCACAAAATAAATAATCATCTCAAACCTCTAAAACATCCTCCCGGATGCTTGTTTATGCTATACTGTTTGCAAAGAGTCCCGCTCTTTTCTTAATTGTATATTAAAGAGGAACCCTTATGTACGAACTTCTTTCAAAGACTGCCTGGCCCATGGAAATCCCCCTGCCTTACAGTCCATTTCACTTTATCATATTTGGCCTTTGCCTTGCAACCGCCATCTTTGCCGCCTTTCTGTTAAGGAAGAAAAAATCACCGACGTCTGTCACCCGAATCCTGTTGATCACAGGCCTGATCCTGCTCTTTGGCGAGCTCTATAAGCAGGCATTCTGTTTCATCTATTTAAGAGCCTACGATTACATGTACTGGATCGTGCCTTTCCAGCTGTGTTCCATACCCATGTATCTGTGTCTGGCCCTTCCCTTCATCCGAAAGGAAAGTCTGAGGAAGATCATCCTGACCTTTCTCACAGACTTTGGTCTTTTGGGTGCTATTGGCACCATGGTAGACCCGTCCGGCATTTTCCATGGCTTCTGGGCCCTCACCATGCACGGCATCCTCTGGCACGCCATTCTGGTCTTTATCGCCGCCTTTATCCTCTTTACAGGAAGTTTTGACCACTCAAAGAGCGCCTATTTCCGGACACTCCCCCTCTTTGCCATCTGCTGTCTGATCGCCGAAATCATCAACGTCTGTTTGCACCGTTTTGGGGAGATCAACATGTTTTATATCTCGCCTTATGAGATGTCCACACAGCTTGTCTTCTCAGACATTGATCATTGGCTTGGAAGGCCTTTGGGGATTGCCATCTATTTAGTCTGTGTGATCATCGGCGGGGGTATGATTCATTTGGTAGTTTCCAAGGGAAAAATTGAGTGAGACAATCATAGAAAAAGAGCAGAATCTTCAGGAGTAATCGATCAATCAACATTTTAGAAGGAATTCAGCCTTTTAGATCCTGATAAATGCAAAACAATTAATATTTATCGAAAAACGATAAATATGTGTTGACAGACGATAAAACGGGTGGTATAGTAGATTTATCGATAAACATTAAATATTTAATGAGTTACAACAGAAACCAAAAACGCTACGAACAATCAACATCTGTGTAGGCTAAAGAGGAAGGAAATAGGATGAGTACACAGGAAATCAAGTTAGCAAAAGTTAAGAAGAGCTGTAAAGCTGCCAAAATTATAACAAGAATCATGACGATCATCGCTGCCATCGCAACAGTCTTATGTCTTGCGGGATGTGCCATTGTCTCAGTAATGGGAGATAAGATAAATGAGGCGATCATGCTGGGTCAGGGTTCTTTCAGTGTGACAAATCCGGAGATCAACGGACTGCTTAGTTTCAGCATCAATCTGGAATCTATGGTTCAGGCAGGCGAATACGCAAAAGCAACAATCATTGTCTGTGTTTTCGGAGCACTTGTTTGTCTCTGCCTTACCATCATCTCTGCCATCATCAACAGAACATTTGTGAAGCTGGAGAGATGCGAGACGCCTTTTGCAGCAGAAGTGATGAAGTCTCTGAAGGCTATGTTCATCGTGCTCACTGCAGCAGTGGTGGTATGTGTAGGTCTTGGAGATGGACTGATCATCGGTGTATGTCTCTGGTGTGTTTACACGATCATGGATTACGGATGTGCACTGCAGGAAGAAGTTGACGATACGGTCTAAACTGTTTAGCAGAAGAGAAAACAGAAAATGTTCGAAAAACTGAGTGGAGTTACAGAGACGAGGTAGAATATATGGGTAAGATCATTATGAGACTGGACCGTGTCATGGCGGACCGTAAGATGTCATTGAATGAGTTGTCAGAGAAAGTTGGAATCACCAACGTCAATCTGTCAAAATTGAAAACGGGAAAAGCCAATGCAGTCCGATTCTCAACATTAGAAGCCATCTGTGAAGCATTAAATTGTCAGCCGGGAGATATCCTGGAGTATGATCCAACTGAAGAATAAA
>JAZUHQ010000272.1:0-2082 GCA_045641805.1 Lachnospiraceae bacterium | reverse complement strand
GGCATCAACTTTGTTCCAACTATGGGCAGTTCTGCTTTTGACTGCGCTTTATCTTTTGCATGTATCCGCAGCGGCCGTATGGCAGCTACTGTTCTTGGTGCTCTTCTGGTGGCAGAGAACGGTGATATTGCCAACTGGGCAAGCCCAGACCGTCGCTTCGGTATGGGTGGTGCCATGGACCTCTGTAATGGCGCAAAAAAGGTCATCGTTGCCATGGAGCTGACCAATAAGAGTGGTGAGCCAAAAATCGTTAAAGCGTGCACCTACCCACTGACTGCAAAAAACAGTGTCGATCACATCGTTACAGAGCAGTGTGTCATCGATGTAACTCCTGAAGGTCTTGTACTTCGTGAGATTCGTGCGGGCAAAACCCCTGAAGATATCCAGGCACAGGTTGAGCCAACCCTGATCATTGCTGAAGATCTGAAGGTGATGGAAGAATAGATAGAACTGTATGAAGGAACCGGGTATGACTTTATCATTTGTATAATTGGTGATTTGCAAATGATAGAGTCATACCCGGTTCTTTTTGGATGGAAATAGAAAAGACAGCGCCGGTCCCAGACGGCGCTGTCTTTATGTATAAGAGGAAAAATATAGCCTTCAGTAAGTCACTTTTTAGCCCATGGACTTAGCTGCGAAGTAAGTTGTACCGTACTTCTCGCCAGCCTCAACCTTTGCTGCCTCAAGCTGGTCGATGGTGATGGCATCAAGTGCTGCAACAACAGCTTCTCTGTCAAGTGGTGCAAGACCGAGCATTTCACGTGCTTCTGCGGAAGTAGCCACTTCGTTACCGTATGCTTCTGTGAGACGAACGGCACGCTCAACGAGCATCAGGTTGTTAGCAAGGATCTTCTTACCTTCCTTGTCATAGCCGTAAACAACGTTGTCTTCCATACCAACACGGATGTGAAGGTCGTTGGCAAGACATGCAGCCATGACAGGCATGTGGCCTTTACCGATACCGAAACCGGAGACTGTGATCTCTTTAGGAAGGTTGCCCTCAGCCTGAAGTCTCTGGATGTAAGCAAGCATATCAGCTACCTCAGCAGGTGTAGCTGCAAGACCGCCGACAACACCGAGACAGAGCTGGAAGTGAAGTGGTGCTTTAACGATACCCTTCTTCCAGTAAACACCTACGGCACGGATCATACCCATATCGAATACTTCAAACTCAGGTTTGATGTTTTTCTCAAGGTAGAGGTTACCGAGGTTTGTCAGGAATGTAGGGGAGTTGGAGAAGATACCACCAGGGATACCCCAGTTAAATGTACCAGCATCAAATGTACCCATCTCGATGCCAGGAACGTTACCATGATGAAGCATACGAACAGCGTTGCCGTAAGGTGAGTCGTCGGAGACACGGTTGTCACCGGAGGATGTGCAGTTGATGATCACATCACAGTCAGGATAGTTCTTTCTGATCAGGCTGATTGTCTGATAGAACTTGACAGGATCCATAACACCTGCGCCGTTATCGTCACGCATATGAAGATGAACGATGGCTGCACCTGCTTTCCAGCACTCGTAAGCTGTTTTAGCGATTGCTTCCGGTGTCTCAGGAACATCGTAGCCGTGAGGTGTGATCGCACCTGTTAATGCAGCAGTAATAATAGTTTTAGCCATTGGAATGATCTCCTTTCAAAAAAACATTCATTATTTCGAAGTGTATTCTGTGTTTGGTTTGAAGTTGTTTTTATTGTATTCAGATTAATTTTTGATTTCAAGGCGTTTGGGCAAACCTGTTATAGCGGTTCTGAACAGGTTTATTCAAAAGCGGAATAACCTGAAATGCACCTTTGGGGATGCAAATGAAAGAAGGTGTGATAGGCTTAATGCAGGATAAGGAGGAAATTCGAATGGCTGAGAAATATGATATCTATGAGATGAGCAGCGGAGCAAAGCTGGTCATCGTCAAAGGTTATACAGGAGAAGAAGATTTTTATACGATGCATCAGATCATCAATGAATTGCTGAAACCGGAGACATCTGATTTCAGTGTGGACAGCATGTGCGTGGGTGGTTTCTTCAGAAAGGATGGACTGCTGGTACGAACAAGCAGTGAGAGTCCATACGATGATA
>JAZUHQ010000271.1:0-5686 GCA_045641805.1 Lachnospiraceae bacterium | reverse complement strand
TCGTCTTAGGATCAATGCCAAGACCCTTATAATGCTCGATCATACGATCGCCCCATTCAACAGGGTCGCCGCTGTCATGACGAACACCACTGAAGAGGGTTGCATATGTCAGCTGGAAATCACGCAGGAAGCACTCTGTGGTGATCGCATCTGTAAGTGCTGTACCATTGAGGACACCATACTCCTTCACCCATGCATCCAGAGAGTACCAGTTGGAGTAAGCAGGATTGTGCTTATGATTACCCTGGCCGATACACATGATCCACTCATGTGCCATTGTACCAACAGCTGTGATGCCATATTTCTTTGCAAGCAGTACATTGGATGTACCAACAAAAATGGAACCAGGATACTTGTTCTCAGCAAGTGTCTTCACTGCAAGATCCTGAGCTTCACCGGAAAGACGTCTTCTGAGGCCAAACTCAGAGAACTTACCAAGGCTGTAAGTCCCATCTTTCAGTTTATCTACCTTGTTTGTCAGACGAACCTTGAAATCTTCTAAGAGGGAAGGATAGTCAAAGCCCATACGGAAGTAAACTTCGTTAACGATTGCCAGTGTTGGGATCTCGTAGAAGGATGTATTGAGCCATGTACCCTTTGTCTCGATAGAAAGGCCGCACTCTGCATCGTCTGAAATCTCGAAATCTTCATAGCGTGGCATCCAGAGTCTTAAGAAATCTACATAAGAACCCTTGATCCAACGGATGTTGTTGAGGTAGTCCAGCTCTTCTTCTGTGAAGCGAAGCTGACAGTAAGCTTTGATCTGCGCTTTAATCTCCTCTACCATCTCAGGTGTAAACTTTACATCTGTATTACGGCATTTGAATGTCCATGTTGTCTTGTAATCACTGAACTGATGATAGATTGCCTGGCCCATGGAAAACTTATACATGTCTGTCTCTAAAAGACTTGTAATAATCTGATCCATCATAATAATCAAATCTCCCTATTGTTATTATTGTTTTATAGTATTTTTCCCCCGTTTGTATCCTTGCCTTAGATACATTAAACGTATTATACCACACTTTTTCCATATGCAACCATTTTTTTGCAAGGTGACAAGACAATTGTAAAGTCATTTTTTACACCTATCAAAGAAAAGACGCAGCAAAGCTGCGTCTGATCTTTCTATTTTCTTTCTTTACTTGTCTGCTTCTGCGATTCTGCAGATGATATCCACACACTCGTCAATGCCGATGGAAGAACTCTTCAGCATGAGGTCATAATAGTCTGCATTACCAAACTCAGTGTTGGTGTAGTAGGTACAGTATCTTCTTCTGGCCTTATCGACATTTTTCATCTCTTCCAGGATCTTATCTTCTGAAACGCCCGGCATCTTCTTTTTCAGGTTCTGGAGTCTGAAATAAGGAGATGCGGAAATAAACACATGGAGGGATCTGTCAAACTCTTTAAGGACCACGTTGGCATTACGGCCTACGATGACACATTTACCCTTGGCACCGATCTTCATGAGGGCCTTACGCTGAGCCTCAAACAGACGCTCATTGAGCGGTTTATTGTAGAAATCAAAGAGACGCTGACCAAATCCAAGATGAAGCTTTTCATCGTACATCTTCAGCTCTTCCTTGGAGATTGTTCCATCTGCCATGGCAGAATGGATCACCATATCCTTATCACAGTAATAATAACCTAATCTTTCCGCAACCTTCTGTCCGATCTCGGCACCGGCTGCACCAAATTCACGGCTGATCGTAATAATCGTCTTCATCTATCATCCCATCCTTTCATAGTTTTATTTTATCATTTTTACAGGCTTCCGTGAACCACCAATCGGCTTTTCTATGCAGGAAGGTATCTTGAGAAAAGACGCGTCATCCTGTATAATTAAAAATCATGGAAAGCATGAGAAGAAAAATGAACCGTCAGACGGTTTGGAAAGAAGGCACATACAATGACACCTGTAAAGGTTAGAAATATCACGATCGGCGAGGGCATGCCTAAGATCTGCGTTCCGATCGTCGGCGTTAGCAAAAATGAGATTCTTGAAAAAGCGGCCACTTTCGGGGAAATTCCTGTCGATGTGGTTGAATGGCGTATTGACTGGTTTGAAGATGTTTTTGACACGGAAAAACTCCTGGACTGCCTGGCAGCGCTCCGCTCTGTCTTAAAAGACATCCCTCTCCTTGTCACTTTCCGCACTTCCAAAGAAGGCGGCGAAAAAGCCATCGAACCGGAAACTTACAGAGACATCAATCTGGCCCTTGCCCGTTCAGGCAATGCTGACCTCATTGATGTGGAAATCTTCACAGGTGATGCGATTGTTTCAGAGATCAT
The DNA here is from genome assembly GCA_045641805.1 of Lachnospiraceae bacterium. Classification (GTDB taxonomy): domain Bacteria; phylum Bacillota; class Clostridia; order Lachnospirales; family Lachnospiraceae; genus Coprococcus_A. Next base: position 3,391 of record JAZUHQ010000271.1, on the reverse strand, counting down.
CGAAGGCGCCCATGAGGCCGGCGTAAAAGTCATTGCTTCCAACCATGACTTCCACAAGACACCGGACAAGGAGGACATCATCCGCCGCCTCTGCAAGATGCAGGCGATGGGTGCCGACATTCCAAAGATCGCAGTGATGCCAACCTGCAAAAAAGATGTGCTGACCCTCCTCTCAGCCACAGAGGAAATGGCTTCCTGCCATAACGAGACACCGATCATCACCATGTCCATGTCCGGCAAGGGTGTCATCTCCAGACTCTGCGGTGAAGTCTTCGGTTCCGCCCTCACCTTTGGTGCCGCAGGCAAAGCTTCCGCCCCTGGTCAGATGGCTGTTGAAGACCTCAAAACCATCCTGGACCTCCTTCATGTTTCCTTGTAAGGTCCCAAAAAAGAATTCCGGTTGATTTCATATACATCCCTTTCTCTGTTTCTACTTAACAAAGAAGGTAACACCGATGGCGCCCGGTCCTACATGTGTACCGATAACGCTGCCGATCTGTGTCACAGGAATCTGGCCCGGATACTGGTTATAGAGTTCTGCATGGTCTTTGATATACTTATTCAGGATCGCGTCGGAAAGACCGCTGTAACCAAGACAGGCCGGCTTTGAGAAATCGATACCCTTTTCAGCTGCAATGAGCTCATGGAGCTTATTGTTGGCCGCTTTGGAACCTCTGGCTTTACCAAGCATACTGATCTCACCATTTTCAACCGCAATTACCGGCTTGATGGAAAGAAGAGAACCTGCAAGTGCAACCGCTGCGGAAATACGACCACCCTTCTTGAGATACTCCAGTGTATCTAAGAGAGCAACCAGACGGATGTTCATCTTCTCTTTCTCGAGCTCAGCAACAATGTCTTCGATTGCCATGCCCTGATCACGCATCTGCGCAGCCAGATCCACAAGAATACGCTGGCCGATACATACATTCAGGGAATCCACAATAAAAACCTTGCCTTCATAATCTTCAGCGCCGATCACTGCACTCTGGTAACAACCGGAAAGTTTTGAAGAAACGGCAATACAAAGGACCTGATCTCCATTGGCTGTCATTTCCTCGTATACCTCTTCATAGGCGTAAGGCGGTACCTGGCTTGTTTTTGGCAGAACGTCAGACTCGATCAGTTTCTCATAAAACTCTGAACGAGTGAGATCGACACCATCTCTATACTGCTCTTCTTCAAAATTGACTGTCAGAGGAATCACTCTGACATCTAAGGCACGTGCTTCATCTGCTGTCAGGTCGCTGGCAGAGTCTGTTACAATACGAATACTCATTTATACTAAAATCCTTTCTTATTCACCTATCGTGCCTGGTGTGGCACGCTGACTCATTTCTGACATAGCGTAACATACCCCAATCATTATTGCAATCATCAAATAATATTAATTTAAAATGATCCCTCACATCCTATAATTCTTTCTGATCCATGGAAAGCTTGGAAATCATGTAAGCGACCACTGTTACGATCACTGTCAAAAGAACCATAAGTCCTAATACAAGGCCATATGGCATATGATCAAGGTAGGACAAACTACCTTCACCATCAATACCGATGAGACCACCGACTGTTTTGACGATCAGGCCAAGGGCTACAACGATACCGGCAAGTGCAGCCATCGCCAGACGGCTCTTCTCTGCACCGAAGCGGATCTGGAAAGCAAGCATGATGTTCAGAATGATCATGATCATCGGCAGAACGAGCGCGCAGCTCATGAGCTCATCCATATAGTCAAGCGGTATATGTCTGATCATGCTGGCTGCAAACATCAGAACCACTGCGAGTGCCCATACAATGGCTACAAAAACATGGCCAAAAATGAATTTCTCTTTGACATACTGTGCTCTGCTTGTTGGTAATGTCAAAAGGAAAGTATAGCCGTTTTCCATTTCATCATAGGCAATGGTTGATGTACACAGGACAACAGCCAGGAAAGGCAGGTAACCAATGATAAATGAGCCTTCCATGGAGAAGGAAAAAACAACAGCAAGGATCACAAACACGTAGAGGATCTGTTTTCTCTTTAATAAAATGCGGATATCTTTTTCAATTAAACCTGACATTATTTTCTGCCTCCTGTCATAATAAGGATCACATCATCGATCTTTGCATTCTCGATCACGATGTCCGGATAGTTTTCCTGATAATACTGTTTCTGATTGGTCAGACACACATAACCATAAGCTTCTTTTCTTGTCGCCAGGAGATAGTCCTGATCCAGTTTCTGAAGCTGGCTCTCATCCACTCTGAGAATACCGTAGGAAGCAAGAATCATGTCTGTATCCTCATGAAGGATCAGCTGACCTTTATGGATGAGATAGATGTCGTCACATAAACCTTCAAGATCGGAGGAGATGTGGGAAGTGATCAGAATGGAACGGGTTTCATCTTCCATGAGATACTCTCTGAGAAGATCCAGGATGTCCATGCGGGCTTCCACATCCAGACCTGCTGTCGGCTCATCCAGTACCAGGATCTTTGCCTTATGACTCATCGCTACGAGCACTCTGAGTTTCGCTTTCATACCTGTGGAGAACTTATTGATCGGTTTTTTAGGTGTCAACCCCATCGCCTTACACTTTGCAAGGAAGTCATTCTTATCGAAACCTTTATACATCTTGGCCATGATCGCTGCCACATCGCTTGTATCAAAGACACTGCAGAAACCGGAATCTGCAAGGGCAACACCGATGTCCATTCGATCTTCCGGTGTCAGCTTGGAGGACTCCTTACCGAGGACACTTACGCAGCCGCTATCCGGCTGGATAAGTCCAAGAATACTTTTGATCGTTGTACTCTTACCGGAACCATTTTTACCGATCAGACCTGTGATACAACCTTCAGGAATCTCTAAAGAAATATTAAGGCAAAAATCACCATATCGTTTTACAAGCTTTTCAACCTTTACCATCACTATGCCTCCATCATTAAAATCTCTATCATTTCTCTGATCTCTTCATCGGTCAACCCAATGCCTCTGGCCTTCTCGATGGCCTGTAAGAGATCGTCTTCCACTGATTTTCTTCTGGCTTCGATCGCCAGCTGTTTATCTGTTGCTGCCACAAAAGTACCTTTTCCATGAACCGTCACAACAAAACCGAGTTCTTCCAGTTTGTCGTAAGCTTTTTTGACGGTCAGAGCACTGATCCTAAGTTCTGCTGAGAGGGAACGAACCGAAGGAAGGGATGTATCCGCCTCCAGCGTACCCTCAATGATCAGGCTTTTGATCTGGTTCACCAGCTGTTCATAGATGGGAACCATTGAAGAATTATTTAAGATGATATGCATATTTGTCTCTCCTTTATGTATAACAGTATATAACAGTTGTAAACAGTTGTCAACTGTTATATACTGTTATATTCTGTTATATTGCAAAAAATAAAAAAAC
>JAZUHQ010000270.1:0-2915 GCA_045641805.1 Lachnospiraceae bacterium | reverse complement strand
TGAATACCATATTCCTTGCAAGCATCAAGGAAGTCCAGACCGTCATCACCGATCTGACCAGCATGATAAACGTTGCAGCCGGCCTTTGCAAGTGCTGCAGACTGGTTAAAACCTTTACCGCCAAGGAAGATGTTCATGCCGTAAGAAGAAATGGTCTCACCAGGTCTTACCGCATGATCCACACTGTAAACATAATCCACATTGAGTGATCCAAAATTTAATACTTTCATTTCCTCTATCTCCTTATTTTCCTGGTGTCTGATTCTTAGAATGTAACACCGGACTGAAGAATAACATTGGAATAAGCCTTTGTTTCGCCTGTTCTGACGATAGCTTCAGAAGATGCGGACAGGACCTTGAACTGCTCATGAGGCACATAATCCACTGTGATGCCAGGGAAACGGTCGAGCACTTCTTTTTCCATTTCAGGATTGACTGTCTTGATCTCCTCTGCAAGAATGATTCTCTCCACATGAAGTTCTGTCAGAACTGCATCCAGAACTGTCAGAAATTCAGGTACACCCTTGATGACTGCAAGATCGATTCTTTCTACGCCATGTGGAACAGGAAGACCTGCATCACCGATGGTCAGTGTCTGAGTATGGCCCATCTGAGAAATCACTCTGCTCAGACTGCTATTTAATAAAATGGCTTTTTTCATAATTGTTTTCCCCCTGAATGATCCGATTGATCTCTGAATACGATTACAGAAGCACTTGTAAACACAAGTGCTTCCGTGAATAATTTATAGAATTGATAGGATGATTACTTGCTCTCGTTACGTGCCTGTAATGCCATCTTTGCCTGCAGATTTCTCTGAGTCTGGTCGATAACAACGGCGAGGATAATTACGAGACCACGGATAACCTTCTGCCAGAACTCGGATACACCACACATTGTCATACCATCATTGATAACACCGATAACGAACGCACCAACGATTGTACCAACGATTGTACCGGAACCACCGGACATGGATGTACCACCAAGTACTGCTGCTGCGATGGCGTTCATTTCCCAACCATCACCAGCTGCAGGATGAGCAGCGGAAAGCTGTGCTGTGTTGATGATACCAACCCAAGCTGCACAGAAACCGGAGATCATGTATACGAGAATCTTTACACGGTCAGCTCTGATACCGGAAAGTTTAGCGGACTTTTCATTACCACCAACTGCAAGCACTTTCCAACCGAAAGCTGTCTTCTTAAGAAGAATAGCTGCGATGATAGAAAGAATAGCGAAGATGTAAACACCAGCAGGGATACCTGCCCAGTTTGTACCGAACACCTTGAAACCTGTGTTGCCAAGGCCAGGGAAACCAGCGATCTTGGAGTATGTCGCACCGTTAGAACGAAGGTTGGAGAAACCACGGCAGATGTACATTGTACCAAGCGTAGCGATGAAAGGTGCTACGTTCAGTTTTGTAATGATAAGACCATTGGCAATACCGATCAGACAGCCGACGATCAGCATGAAGATGATGATCATTGGAACGCTGAAGTAAAGTGTTTTGGAACCAAGAGGAATACCTTCCTGGATCATACCACCGGCCAGGATACCTGACAGACCAACAACGGAACCTACGGAAAGGTCGATACCACCGGTGATGATAACGAATGTCATACCGATACCAAGAATACCGTATAATGCTACGTGCTTAGCAACCATAGTCAGTGTTGCAGCAGAAAGGAATGATGGGGATGCGATGCTGAAGAAGATAATAAGAACGATCAGAACGATGAAAGTTCTACCTTTCAGCAAAGTCATTAATAACTGATTATTATCCTTTTTCATGATGATTTTGCTCCTTCTTTATGAGTCGCTTCTGCTAGTACCAAGACCAGCATAAGACGCAATGACAAGATTGTCTTCTGTAATCTCTTCTTCTGACAGCTCTGCTGTGAGTTTACCATTGGACAATACGTAGATTCTGTCTGCAATAGCCATGATCTCTTTTAACTCAGAAGAAATGACGATGATGGAAAGTCCCTGCTCTGCAAGGTCATGGATGATCTCGAATACCTCTGTCTTGGCACCGATATCGATACCACGGGAAGGCTCATCCAGAAGCAGAATCTGAGGATTTGTCAGCAGACCTTTTGCGATAACAACTTTCTGCTGATTACCACCTGATAAGGAGAGAATAGGAAGCTTTTTATCAGCAACTTTGATATGTAACTGCTTGATCTTGTCATCCACTGCTGCCGACTCTTTGGCATCGTTAAACAGGAAACCTGTCACATAATCTTTCAGTGAAGCAAGAGATGCATTCTTACAAATATCAAGAGACTGAACAAGGCCCTGTCTCTGTCTGTCCTCAGGTACGATCGCAAAACCGTTCGCGATCTGTGTTGCAACGTCTTTGACCTGGACTTTATTGCCATTAAAGAAGATATCACCAGTATGCTCAGGTCTCATACCCATCATACATTCAAAGAGCTCGCTTCGACCGGCACCAAGAAGACCATATACACCCAGTACTTCACCCTTCTTCAGGTGGATATTGACGTCGTCCAGTAACCAGCCGCCGCCCTGTTTAGGAAGCTTCAGATTCTTAACTTCAAGAATCTTATCCGCTTTGTCAAGATCGATGGAACGCTCGAAACGATGGTACTGTGTATTCTTACCTACCATGTTTTCTACGATCCAGCTCAGCTCGATATCCTTGATATCAGCATCTGCTACGTACTTACCATCTCGAAGAATAGTAACATGGTCACCAATCTGCATAATTTCTTCCAGACGATGCGAAATATAAACAATGGAAATACCCTGTTCCATCAATTCACGCATAATCTTGAAAAGTACCTCAACCTCTGCTGCAGAAAGAGAGGATGTTGGTTCATCCATGATCAGTACACGCAGGTCATCCTGAATCAGGTTACGTGCAATTTCAACCATCTGCTGCTGACCTA
>JAZUHQ010000269.1:0-3398 GCA_045641805.1 Lachnospiraceae bacterium | reverse complement strand
TAGCATAATTTTTCACAGAATGTCAAATAAAGTGCAGATGATATGTGTGCAAAATCAAGAACGGGAAATTGTGCAATTGCACTGCAAATAGTGCATTTGGACAATTATATTATTGACAATGACAAGGTCAAGTGATAGGATTAAGTTGTCAAAAGCTCAATGCACTGTGCAAATGCACAAAAGAATTGAGGGTAAAAAAATAGGAGGGATTCTTATGAAACAAGCTGTGACAAGCACCTCTGGACAGAAGGAGAAGGGTAGTAAGCTTCATAATACGATCGTATATATGAAACAGCATTGGCGTCTGTACGTGATTTTCATGATGCCTGCATTCCTGCTTACCATCATCTTCCGTTACATCCCTATGGGCGGTGTAGCAATTGCCTTCACGGAGTACAATCCGATCAGAGGTATCCTGGGAAGCGAATGGGTTGGCTTCAGCCACTTCACACGTTTCCTGTCATCACCGGACTTTATGCGGTATTTAGTGAACACTCTTAAGCTGAGTATCTTCGGTCTGCTTTGGGGCTTCCCGGCACCTATCCTGCTGGCGTTCCTGCTGAACCGAATCATGAGCAGCAGCATTAAGCAGAAGGTTCAGTTAGTACTGTATATGCCCAACTTTATTTCCGTTATCGTCCTCTGTGGTATCGTACGTATCTTACTGTCCCCTACCGGCATGCTGAACATGCTTCTGGGTACTTCGTACAACTTCATGACCATGCCTTCTGCATTCCGTACCATCTATATCGCATCCGGTATCTGGCAGGGCGCAGGCTGGGCTTCCATCATTTACACCGCAGCACTTTCCAATGCTTCTAAGGAGCTGAAGGAAGCAGCCGTACTCGATGGTGCAAACATTATCCAGCAGATCAAGGCAGTTGAGTGGCCTGCAATCAAGGACACTGTAATGATCCAGTTCATCATGAGCGTTGGTAACATCATGAGCGTTGGCTTCGAGAAGGCATACGCACTGCAGACTGACCTTAACATGAACGCATCCGAAATTATCTCCACTTACGTGTATAAGAAAGGTTTGATCGATGGCGACTATGGTTTCTCCACCGCAGTAGGCCTTTTCAATACCGTAATCAACGTTGTCCTCCTCATCTCCATGAACACTATTGTTAAGAAGATGAACGATGGCAAGGGCGTATAAGGAAGGAGGAGAATAGACTATGGATATGAAATTCAGCAAGCTGTCTGGCGGCGACAAAGCGATCATGATCTTCGCTTATACTGTTCTCGGCCTTTTCATGGCAGCAATCATCCTCCCGGTAGTTTACATTATTCTGGCATCTTTCGTAGATCCCATCACCCTGCAGAACCAGGGTCTCACCTTCGACTTCAGCAAGTGGACCTTAACTGCATATGAGCGAGTAATGAGCAACTCTCAGATCTGGGTCGGCTTCAAGAACGCAATGATCTACTCTGTACTGTTCACCATTATTTCCGTAATCGTAACACTGCTGGCAGCTTACCCTATGTCCAGATCTGACTTCAAGGGTAAGGGTCTTTACAACACTCTGTTTGTAATCACCATGTTCTTCGGCGGCGGTCTGATCCCTACTTACTTACTGATCAATGACCTCCACATGCTCGACACTATCTGGGCAATCCTGATCCCCGGCGCATTCAGCGTTTGGAACATGATCATCGCACGTACCTACTACATGGGTATTCCTCATGATATGCAGGAAGCAGCTGAGATCGATGGCGCATCTGAAATGGTTTACTTCTTCCAGATCCTCCTTCCTCTCTGTGCTCCCATTATCGCTACCATTTCCATGTGGCAGTTCGTAGGTATGTGGAACAGCTACTTCGATGCAATGATCTACTTAAATGATGCTTCCAAGCAGCCCCTGCAGTTAGTACTTCGTGCAATCCTGATTCAGTCCCAGCCTCAGCCTGGTATGGTATCCGATATGCAGAGTACCGCTGCTCGTGCACAGTTAGCAGAGCTTCTGAAGTATGCAACCATCATTATTTCCAGTATCCCGTTAATGATCCTTTATCCTTTCTTCCAGAAATATTTCGACAGCGGAATTATGGCTGGTGCTGTAAAGGGTTAATCGATCCGAATAACAAATGGAACCTTGACATGGCATATGCCGTGATTTAGGAAATATAAAAAAGGAGAGTAACTATGAGAAAATTTAACAAAGTAGTGTCCCTCGCACTCGTAGCTGTTATGTCTCTGTCTCTGCTCGCAGGCTGCGGCGGAAAGAGCGGCGGCGGTGCAGCAGCAGGCGGCGCTGGTACTGAGGTTGATCCTGCATCTGTAGCAATGCCTCTTGCAGAGAAAGCAACTATCTCCGGTCTGACCAGCTTCCCTCCCAGCACTGAGTCCGAGCCCAACAACCGTACCATCTTCAAGCGTCTTGAGGCGCCGACCAACGTACACGTAGATTGGAAGACCATCCAGTCTGATCAGTGGGGCGAGAAGATCGCACTTGAGATGTCCAACATGAAGACCCTTCCTGACTTCGTATTCCAGGCAGGTTTCGGTGACACCGACCTTCTGAAGTATGCTAAGCAGGGCGTTATCATCAATCTTGAAGAGTACATCGACAAGTACATGCCCAACCTTACCAAGGTATTCGAAGAGGCTCCTGAGTACAGAGCAATGTGTACTGATGCAGATGGCCACATCTGGGCACTTCCTTGGATCGAGCAGCTTGGTTATGAGAAGACTGCTATCCAGACTATTGGTAACATGCCTTTCATCAACGTAGCTTGGTTAGACTTCCTTGGTCTTTCTATGCCTACTACTGTTGACGAGTTCGAGAACTGCCTGATCGCATTCCGTGACAACGCTGACAAGATCAAGGCTGAATTCGGCATCGATGGCGACATCATCCCTATGTCCTGCATCGTTAACGATGGTGACCAGGATCCCATGATCCTTACCAACGGTTTCGGCGAGGGCTTTGGCGATCCCGACCGTGGTCGTCATATCACTGTAAACGATGACAAGCAGGTTATCTGCGTAGCTAACACCGAAGGCTTCAGAAAGGGTATCGAATGGCTTCATAAGCTTGTTTCCGAGAACCTTGTTGACCCCGAGGCATTCACTCAGGAGTGGTCTACTTACGTAGCAAAGGGTAAATCCGGACGTTACGGCGTATGCTTCTCTTGGGACGTTGCAAATATCGCAACTCTCGAAGGCTGGGAGCCCATTCCCGCACTTCAGGCTGATACCAAGAACATCACTCCTCAGAACGGTTCCTTCACCTCCGGTTTCGACCGTGGTCGTTGCGTAGTTACCGCTAACGCTAAGAACCCTGCACTTGTTTGCTCTTGGCTTGATCAGATGTATGTTCCGATCCAGTCCCGTCAGAACAACTGGGGTACCTACGGCGAGGATGACGATTTCGAAATCTTCGTAATGGGCAAGA
>JAZUHQ010000268.1:0-2382 GCA_045641805.1 Lachnospiraceae bacterium | reverse complement strand
CCGTATTTCATGACATCCTTCATGGCATTGGTCAGAAGGATGGCGGTGTCTTCGGTAACGGCCTGATAGGTCTTTGGATGGGTCTCAAGGAGAACCTGGCCTTCATGATCCAGGACCTGTGTATAAAAGTGGGCTTCGTGGTAGAGGCCGCCGCAGGCCAGGGCATTGTAGGCTTCCGTCATTTCCAGGTTGGTGACACCACCTGAAGTGCCGCCAAGCGCGAGTGCCTCATTGCGATCTTCCTTAGTGAGTGTCGTTATACCAAAGTTTTCGAGCTGTTTCAGCACTTTATTTTCACCGACGCTTTGGTATGTTTTGAGGGCCAGTGTATTGAGAGACTGAACGATGGCATCACGGATGGTCGTCTTACCTGAGTAGGTATAGCTGGCATTATGGATCTCCACACCATTGGAGTAAGCGGTAGGGGCATCGTCCATGACCGTTCCCAGTGTGATCTGACCGGATTCCATGCCTGCCGCATACTCACCGATCACTTTGATGGTCGAGCCAGGCTGCCGGAGACTATCGGTCGCTCTGTTCAGAAGAAGGCTGGCTGTTTTAGGGCCGCTGCCGCCGACAATGGCTTTGACAGCGCCTGTAGAGACATCAGTCACCACAACGGATACCTGCTGGTCGCTGTCAACCAGATCCGCATTCAGAACGGCTCTTTCAGCGATGCGCTGGATATCCGGATCTTCTGTAGTATAGATAGTAAGACCGCCGCAGTAGATCAGCTGCCATGCATCATCCGCAGAGTAACCGTATTTTTGGATCAGGTCGTTTTTAACCTGTGTCAGAAGTTCGTCCTCAAAATAGGAGAAGACTTTAGAGTCATTGTTCTGCTGAGCCTTTTCTATGTGGGCAATGACATCTTCGGAGAGCGCATCTTCATAAGCGTCTTCAGAGATGTAATCATATCTCAGCATGGCATCCAGAACGAGATGCTGTCTTTTCAGGCTGTCCTCGGGATGCGTGAGCGGATTGTAACCGGATGGGTTTTTCGTGATACCTGCGATCAGGGCAGATTCCGCAAGATTCAGATCAGAGACGGATTTGTCGAAATAAATGTCTGCAGCGACCTGAACGCCCCAGGCACCATTGCCAAGGTTGATCGTATTCAGATAATTTTCGAGGATCCATTCTTTAGAGTATTTTTGTTCCAGACGAAGGGCCAGGTATTGCTCCTGGAGTTTGCGGATGACCTTATCCGTCAGCTTATCTTCATTCATCCAGTCTGTAAAAACGTTGTTTTTGAGTAACTGCTGTGTGATCGTACTGCCACCTTCGGAAATGCCGCCGTTTTTGATGCCGTGAAAGAGCGCACGGGCAATACCACGAGGGTCAATACCATGGTGGGTGTAGAAACGATTGTCTTCGATGGCAATAAAGGCATGCTGAAGATCTTCCGGAATCGTATCCAGTGTCACGTAGACACGGTTGGCCGATGGGCCGGCGATCGTTTTCATGACTTTCCCTTCATCATCCAGGATCGTGCACTGATAACCTTCAGGGGAAGCGCTCACTTTATCGATGTTGGGAGCGGTTGCAACGACACAGACCAGCAGGATCGTACCCGAGATCACCGCCAGAAGAAGCAGTGTCACAAGGGGTATCAATAACTTTTTCATAGGCAGTCCGCCTCCTTTCACTCCTTTGTGATTTCATTATAAACAGTGAAAAAGGCAAAATATAGCGATAATTGAGCGATTTAGGACTTGAAAAAGGGACAAGCAGGAGATAAATAACAAGATAAATCGTATTTTTTGGAGTTTATAACGTTGTGAAGGGGGCCTTCTTTTGATAAGATAGATAGCATGATAAACATAAAGAAATCAGACATGACTAGGAGGCATGATTATGAATAAAGTATTTAGCAGTGCAGATATCTTACTTCCAAAGAAGTTTATTGAGAATGAAAAGTGGTCCGTGGTAGCCTGTGATCAGTATACCAGTGAACCTGAATACTGGCAGACCGTCAGTGAACTAGTCGGCCAGTCTCCATCTGCTTATAAGCTGGTTCTTCCGGAAGTGTATCTTGCAGATCCTGATGTGGATGACAAACTGAATGCCATCGGTGGTACAATGAGCGACTACATGAGCAAAGGTTATTTTGATGAATATAAGGATGCCATGATCTATCTTGAAAGAACAGACAGCAATGGCCTTGTCAGAGCAGGTATTGTCGGTAAGATCGATCTGGAAGCCTATGACTATCACAAGGGCAGCGGTTCTCTTGTCAGAGCTACAGAGTCAACCGTTATTGAGAGAATTCCACCTCGTATCCGTGTGCGTAAGAGTGCGCAGATCGAGTTGCCACATATCATGATCCTGATCGATGACAGAGAGAAGTCGGATCGTAGCCATGTCGTTCTGTGAGCCAAG
>JAZUHQ010000267.1:0-2330 GCA_045641805.1 Lachnospiraceae bacterium | reverse complement strand
CACTTTATGCGTACTACATGGAGTACCCGGATGAAGGTCTTGTCCTTGGAATGAGGGAAGACGATGTATTGACAGTGGCACATGCCAATCAATATTTTGATTACGTTAAGGTAAGCGATGATGCTCCGAAGTATTATCTGCCAAAGGGACTGGAAGGCGATTGGTATGTATCCAACTACGGTACGGAAAATCTCCTCGATTGTGATGCGATTGAAGTAAGTCTTTACGATGATTTCTTCTACGATATGACCTGCTATAGAACAGATGGCAGCGAGGAATATCTTTGTGGTTACTATTACATCTTTGATGATCTTCACACAGATCTGTTTGGCTACGAAGAGGAATTCGGTGGATTCCACCACATGCTCTACTTCAACGACGAAATATTCCTGACTTATGCGGAAGATGAAGAAGGCGTAGGCTTCAGATACGAAGATATCTATTAATTAAGAAATGTAAAAAATGGAAGAGAAACAGAGAAAACAAAGTGTATTGAAGGATGTCCGATATACGGCATTCATTTCGTATAGGCATGGTGGTGTTGACGAGGAAGTCGCGAAAGCGCTGCATCGACAGCTGAGTGGTATGAAGGTGCCGGGAGAAAAAGGAGAAGAAGCCAAAAAGATCGGCCGTATTTTCCTGGACAGTGAGGAGCTGCCTGCAGGCTACGATTTTGATACGGATATATGGCAGGCCACTCAGAACAGTGACTGGCTGATCGTTCTTTGCTCGAAACGTGCCAAAGCTACTCCATGGATCCCTCAGGAAATCAAGTTTTTCCTGGAATCCCATGATAAGACAAAAATCACACCATTGATCATCGATGGTGATGCCAGAGAAGTTTTTCCGGAAGCATTGATGGATGCCTGGGGAGGTGTCAGTGAGATCCGTGCCGGTAACTGCAGCGGCGGTTCTGCAAAGGAAGTGCTCAGAAACCTGAAACGGGATGCCATCTATGACATCGCCTCGCCAATGCTGGGTATCGATAAAGCGACACTGGCTCAGAAGAAAAAGGCAGAACGCTTCAGACTGGCAGCAGCCCTGATGGGAATTCTGCTGGCTGTTATGAGCTGCTTTACAGCATTTATCCTGTATCAGGCAGGACAGATCAATAAGCAATATCAGGAGGCGAGAAGAAATCAGGCCAGATATCTGACGAATGTTTCGCAAAGCCTTTACGATGCGGGTGACAGGGATAAAGCGCTTCTGACGGCCCTTGCGATCACTCCGGAAAAAGGAGAAAAGGGGCCGGTGGTGCCGGAGCAGATGCTGTCTCTGAGCAGAGCAATCGGTACCTATGAAAGTCATCCACTGACCTACAGGCCTTACCACATGGCAGACACAGGTAAGGTGATAAATGCCTTCCCTATGGAGGACGGAGAAACCATCATTGCTGCCAGTGCGTCTCATATTTATGCCATATCCTGGGAGGATGGCAGTCTTTTATGGGATCTGAGTATTGAGGATTACAGAGAACAGGCGGAGACCATGGATGGTTTCAGTGTTTATGAAACCTTTGATGCCTTTAGCTTTATGAATTGTTCCGAGGAGGGTCTGGTGGTAACCACCGATTACTCCTTTGCTCTTGTGGATGAGATGGACGGTCATGTGAAACAGATTTATCCATTAGAAGCAGATGAAAACATCACACAGATGGATGTATCCGGGCATATGATGGCAACAACAGGTTACTGGTCGCCGGTCAGCATTTATGATCTTTGCACCGGTGAGGAAACAGAGCAGATTCTTGTAGGGCAACATAAGAACAAGTATGAATATTTCAATGAGACCACTCAGCTCACCTTTACACCGGATGGAAGCAGGCTTGTGATTGCCTGCAGTGAGAATACCTATGAGCTGGATTCAGATGAAGAGACTAAAGATCAGGTGGAAAGTCAGGGACTTTATATCTATGACCTTTCTTCCGGCGATCTTCAGCAGATTACATCCGAAGGTGTAGACCGTTTCGATGTGATCAGTGATGATTACGTGGCGGTCAGCCACAGGACAGGAACGGAAAAGCTCCGTTATTATCCGGCGTTTTATAATCTTCACTCCGGAGAAAGTTGTTTCGAGTCGGTTTCATCCACAATCAAGGACGAGACCTTCAACTACAGAACCGGACAGCTGGAGGAAGAGGGTCAGATACGAGATGTCCTGATCATATGGTCCGGCAGTGAAATGACCCTTCTGGATATGGACGATGGAGAGATTCTGGAAAACAGAAATTATCATGCGGCCATCACCAACGCCTGGCTTTCAGAGTCCGAGTTTGTGTTCGTGGCATTGAGTACGGGTGCTGTTCAGAGATCGTTGGTGGGCCATGATTA
>JAZUHQ010000266.1:0-2629 GCA_045641805.1 Lachnospiraceae bacterium | reverse complement strand
CAGAGAAGTCACCGGCGATATCGAGATTTACCCAATGATCACCGGTTCCGGTGGTATGGCGATCTCCAAGTATATCAACGTGCCTTTTGTTCAGGAAGTTATCTCTGTTTCCAGTGCCCTTTCCTGTTTTGCGCCTAAAACAGATGTTGCCATTGAGCTTGGCGGTGAAGATGCCAAGATCATCTATTTTGAAAATGGTAATGTTGAACAGCGTATGAATGGCATCTGTGCCGGTGGTACAGGTTCCTTTATCGATCAGATGGCATCTCTTCTTGAAACAGATGCCGCAGGACTCAACGAATATGCCAAATCTTATAAAGCCATCTATCAGATCGCAGCAAGATGTGGTGTATTTGCAAAGACTGATATTCAGCCACTGATCAACGAAGGTGCATCCAAAGAAGATCTTTCTGCTTCTATTTTCCAGGCTGTTGTCAACCAGACGATCAGTGGTCTGGCATGTGGTAAGCCAATCAGAGGCCACGTCGCTTTCCTTGGTGGTCCGCTTCATTTCCTCTCTGAACTGAAAGCATGCTTTATCCGTACATTAAACCTGACCGGTGATGAGATCATCGCACCTGAAAACTCCCATCTCTTTGCTGCGATGGGTGCTGCGATCAATTATAAGGAAGAAGCATTGACAACGCTCTCATCTTTGATCGATCTTCTCTCTTCTGATATTGAGATTCAGGCTGAGACAGCTCGTATGGAGCCATTGTTCAAAGATGAAGCTGAATATAAGGCATTTAAAAAGTGGCATTCTGTTCACACAGTAACAGAAGGTTCACTGAAAGATTATTCAGGTAACTGTTTCCTTGGTATCGATGCAGGTTCAACCACTACTAAGGTTGCCCTTGTTGCAGAGGATGGTTCACTCCTCTACTCTTTCTACAGCAACAACAATGGTTCTCCTTTAAAGACGACCATCCGTGCCATCGCCGAGATCAAAGAACGCCTTCCGGAGAATGCGCATATCGTTCGTTCCTGCTCCACAGGTTACGGCGAAGCACTGCTTAAATCTGCGCTTGTTCTGGATGAAGGTGAAGTTGAAACCATCGCTCATTACTATGCTGCTGCTTTCTTTGAACCGGAGGTAGACTGCATCCTGGATATCGGTGGTCAGGATATGAAATGTATCAAGATCCGCAATAAGACCGTTGATAACGTGCTCTTAAATGAAGCTTGTTCTTCAGGCTGTGGTTCTTTCATTGAAACCTTTGCCAAGTCCCTCAATTATTCTATCGAGGACTTCGCTAAGATTGCCATCTTTGCGAAACAGCCGATCGATCTTGGTTCCAGATGTACCGTTTTCATGAACTCCAATGTAAAACAGGCACAGAAAGAAGGCGCTTCTGTCGGTGATATCAGTGCCGGTCTTGCTTATTCCGTTATCAAGAACGCGCTTCTTAAGGTTATCAAGCTGACAGACCCTAAAGACCTTGGTAAGAAAGTTGTTGTACAGGGTGGTACCTTCTACAATGACGCTGTCCTTCGAAGCTTTGAGTTGATCTCAGGCTGCCGCGCAGTCAGACCAAACATTGCCGGTATTATGGGTGCTTTCGGTGCTGCGCTGATTGCCAGAGATCGTTATACAGGTGAAGCTACAACCATGCTCTCCCTGGATGACATTATTCATCTTGAATACAGCACATCCCTCACAACATGTAAGGGATGTATCAACCACTGCCGTCTGACTGTCAATAAGTTCTCCGGAAACAGACGTTTCATCTCCGGTAACAGATGTGAAGTCGGACTTGGCCAGGAAAAGAGTAAGACCGATGTGCCTAACCTTTTCCAGTATAAATACAATTATCTCTTTAACCGTAAGTCTCTCTCCGAATCCGAAGCAACCAGAGGTGTTGTCGGTATTCCAAGAGTCCTGAACATGTACGAGAACTATCCTTTCTGGCACACCTTCTTTACTGACCTCGGTTTCAGAGTTGTCCTTTCACCGGAATCCTCTCATGACATCTACCAGATGGGTATCGAGTCCATTCCAAGTGAATCCGTATGTTATCCTGCAAAGCTCGTTCATGGCCATATCATGTGGCTCTTAAATCAGGGTGTGAAGTTTATCTTCTATCCTTGTATTCCATATGAGCGTAAGGAAACAAAGGGCGCGAATAATAACTATAACTGCCCAATCGTTACTTCCTATGCAGAAAACATTAAAAATAACGTTGAAGAACTCAGAGATCCTTCCATCACCTTCATGAACCCATTCATGACACTGGAAAGCCCAAGACACCTTGAAGAGCGTCTGATCGATGAATTCTCCAAACCTTTTGATATTGATCCTCGCGAGATCCGTATGGCAGTTCAGAAAGCCTGGAAGACACTGGAGCTCATGCATGTGTCCATGCAGTTAAAGGGTGAAGAAACACTCCGCTACATGAAGGAACACAACATGAAAGGTATCGTTCTTGCCGGACGTCCTTACCATCTGGACAAAGAGATCAACCATGGTATTCCGGAGCTGATCACTTCCTATGGCTTTGCTGTCCTGACAGAAGACTCTGTTTCTCATAAGTCTAACCCTGACAGACCATTGATCGTCAATGACCAGTGGATGTACCATTCAAGACTCTACTGTGCAGCGGAATATGTCAAACAGGATGAGGATCTTGAG
>JAZUHQ010000265.1:0-6260 GCA_045641805.1 Lachnospiraceae bacterium | reverse complement strand
TTACCGGATTTCTTGAAAGGCCTGTTCTTGTCACCTGATCCACCACGATTCCATCCTTAATCAAGGAAAAGGCCACCTCTTCACCGGCAGCCTTTACTTCAATATAGAAATCGAAATGATCAGATTGATCCTGTACCTTCTTGATCTTTTCGCCAAAATAAAAGGCATAGATCATATCACGTACATCTGATTCAATTGTATCGTTATTAATTATTAATCCAATCATCTAGTCATCTAATGCGCGCACGAACATGTTCGAATGCTTTTCTTCCTCTACTGTTGTTGCAGGACCATGTCCCGGGAACACTTTTACCCAGTCCGGAAGGGTATAAATTCTTTCACGAATGGAAGCTGCTAATACTTTATAGCTTCCTGTTGGGAAATCGGTTCTGCCGATAGAGCCATGGAAAAGTGTGACGCCACTGAATAAAACCTCTTCCTCAGGCAGATAATAGCAGCAGCCGCCCTTTGTGTGACCCGGTGTATGAAGAACGACGATGAAAAAGCCTGCAAGTGTCATCTCCTGGTCATCCTTAAGGTAGACATCCGCTTTGGTTGTGTAACGCGCACCGATCATGGTGGACATGTTGAGGCTTGTCTGGCAAAGGACATCCTTCTCATCCTCATGGGCATAGACAGGAATGTCATACTTGGCCTTCAGTTCATTCACAGCCATGATGTGGTCGAAGTGACCATGTGTCAGAAGGATCGCCACAGGTTTGACACCCATGAAAGTCAGTTCTCTGGAAAGATAATCTGCTCTGTCCGCAGGGTCAATGATCAGGGCTTCATTGGTTGTTTCGTTGACGGCAATGTAAGTGTTGGTGCTCACCATGCCTAATGTATAAGATTTGATCTTAATCTGGCTCATTGATCGGTCTCCTTTTCATGCTAAAGCCACATAAAAGCCGGGAGCCTGTCCCGGCTTTTATCATAGGCCGTTTGAATTAACCTGTTGTTCTTGCAATGTCGTTGACGCAGTCCAGGGAGCGGAGCTTTTCAATGATCTTGTCAAGCGCCAGTCTTCCGGCTACATCAAAACTGATCGTAATCGTCGCCATACCATTTTTGTTGGAACGGCTGTTCATGCCTGTCACGTTAATGCCTCTCTCAGAGAAGACGGAAGCGATCTTGATGAGAACGCCGACCTGGTCATAAACATATATGTTCAGGTGGGCTGTAAAGAGTCCTGTGGACTGTTCATCATCGTCAAATACCCATTCCACATCGCCTGTCATACGGGCACGCTCTGCTTCGTTCATGTTGAGGACATTGACACAGTCTGTACGGTGGATGGAGATACCACGGCCTCTTGTATAGAAACCTATGATCTCATCGCCCGGTACAGGGTTGCAGCAACGCATGAGTCTGTAAGCCATATCCGGCTGGCCATTGACAAGGATGGCACCGGCATGTGGTTTCTTGCGTCGCTTTTTATCATTCTCGGCAGCTTTGGCTTTGATCTGTGCTTCGTTGGCCGCTGCATTGATCTGCTCAAGGATCTGTGAGTCTGTCACTTCCCTGGCTGCCTGTTTATTATATTCTTCCTGAAGCTTATTGATGACCTGACCTTCCTTGAGACCGCCGTGACCGACGGCTGCACAGACGGCATCCCAGTTGTGGAAACCATACTTGCGGGTCACCTTCTCCATAAACTCCGGTTTTAAGAGCTTGGAAAGAACGATGTTTTTGGTCTTACAGTAGTGGTCCAGCTGCTCCTTACCTTTGACGATATTTTCAGCTTTAAACTCTGTCTTAAACCACTGGTTGATCTTGTTCTTTGCCTGAGTACTCTTAACGATCTTGAGCCAGTCACGGCTTGGACCTTTGGCATTGGCAGAGGTCAGGACCTCGATACGGTCACCATTCTTGATCTCGTAGTCGATATTGACCAGTTTACCATTGACTCTCGCACCCACCATCTTGTTGCCGACGGCGGAATGAATACTGTAAGCAAAGTCGATCGGATTAGATCCCATCGGCAGGTTTTTAACGTCACCGGATGGGGTGAAACAGTAAACACTGTCGGAGAAGAGGTTCAAGTCATTCTTGAGAAGACTCATGAACTCACGGTTGTCAGACATGTCTGTCTGCCACTCCAGGATCTGGCGAAGCCATGTCAGCTTAGCCTCCTCGCTATTCTCCACGTTCTTGGTGTTTGGCTGCTCTTTATATTTCCAATGGGCAGCGATACCATATTCAGCCGTACGATGCATGTCGTAGGTACGGATCTGAATCTCGAAAGGCTGACCATTCTTACCGATCAGTGTCGTATGCAGGGACTGATACATGTTGGCCTTTGGCATGGCAATATAGTCCTTGAAACGGCCCGGAATCGGTTTATACATCTCATGGATCAGACCAAGGGCAGCATAGCAATCCTTGACATTCTCTACAAGAATACGGACCGCAAAGAGGTCGTATATTTCATCCAGTGTCTTGTTCTGGTTGACCATCTTCTTATAGATACTGAAGAAATGCTTCACTCGGCCATTGACCTGGCATTCGATACCACCGTTACGCATGTGGTTGTGAACCTCTTCAACGATGGCATTGACGAAGGCTTCTCTTTCCCCTCGTTTTAAGTTGATCTGTCTTGCCAGATCATAATATACATCCGGCTCCAGATATCTGAGTGCCAGATCATCCAGCTCGATCTTGATCTTACTGATACCAAGTCGCTGCGCGATCGGAGCATAGATGTCCATGGTCTCTCTGGATTTTTCGATCTGCTTCTCAGGCTTCATGAACTTCATGGTACGCATGTTGTGCAGACGGTCCGCCAGTTTGATCAGGATAACACGGATATCTTTGGCCATGGCAAGGAACATCTTACGAAGATTCTCTGCCTGGATCTCTACTTTATCTTTGGAATAGGACAACTGACCCAGTTTTGTAACACCCGATACGATCAGGGCTACCTCCGGGCTGAACTCTCTGGCGATATCATCCTCTGTCATGATGGTGTCTTCGACCACATCATGAAGGAGACCACCGACGATGGTCTCTTTATCCAGCTCAAGATCAGCCAGAATCAGTGCTACACAGAGCGGATGGATAATATAAGGTTCTCCGGATTTACGGAATTGTCCTTCATGTGCATTGTTCGCAATGCTGAATGCCTTCTCGATCATACTCACATCATCCGACGGATGATATTCGCGGACCTTAGAAAGAAGCCGCTCGTACAGAACTGCAGGTTCCTCGAAATCAGTCGTCTTGATGAGTTCGGTATCTTTCGAAGTCAGTTTGCTTTTCTTAAGCTCCTTTACTTCTTCACTCATAACACGTTTCCTTCTTTATTTTTCGAATTACTTACCTTCGTAGATAATTGCGGAATAAACGTCATAACCTTTGACTTTTTCACGACCGTTTAATCCGGCAAGCTCCATCATGAAGACTAACTTAACCACTTCACCGCCAAGCTTCTCTACCAGCTTGATGGCTGCGTCTACAGTACCACCTGTAGCCATCAGGTCATCAACGATAACACACTTCTGACCAGGTTTGATAGCATCCTTATGGATCTCGATCTCAGCCTGACCATACTCAAGATCGTATTTCTGGCTGACTGTCTCACAAGGAAGTTTGCCTTTCTTTCTGACTGTGATGAAACCTTTATGCATGTTGTAGGCAATTGGTGTACCAAATACAAAACCACGGGACTCAAGACCTAAAACGAGATCGAAATCGACATCTTTGAGGCTGTCCTGCATCATATCGATGGCAAGATGAAGACCATCAGGATCCTGGATCACACTGGTGATATCTCTGAAAATGATACCCTCTTCAGGAAAGTCCGGAATACTTCTTACGTACTCTTCTAATTTCTTCATAACAAACACTCCTCCTCTGAGTATGAAACACATTATAACACATCTATCGTTATTTTAAAGACACTTTTTAGTGACTCGTGCCTTTTTTTGTCATTTTATGCTGAAAAACACCGGCTGTACCATTTGGAATCTGACAGTTTGGCTTTGACTCCCGGAATCATACGATAATGCAGATACATACCGGCGGTCTCCACATCCATAAGTCCCAGTTCCTCAAAGACCGCTAAGGCGATCAGCAGTTTATAGATACGATCGGCCGCTGTCTTTCCGGAAACGCCACTCAGGTCCTCCATGAGGAAGTAGCCTTCCCCCAATAATCCCTGCTTTTTGGCGATCGCGCCGAGCACGCGGTAGATCTGATTACAGTCCTCCTTGACTGCTTGCGGCATGCTCATACAAAACTCTGCAAATCCTTCTGTCACATGTCTCAATGAGAAGAGATCCACCATCCGCTCCATCATCGGGCTTGTCTTTTTCTTAAGGGCCTCGATCTTGATCTGCGGGTACTCTCTTCCATTAAAGACATTGAGATTGGCATGACCGATGGCACTGATGATCAGACCCTCACTGTAATAACGGCTCAGCTCACTCTTTCTGAAACCGACACCTATCAATGAACACTTGCGGTCCATCAAGCGCATTCTCAGTGTCTTTCCATCCCCACCGATTGCTTTCAGTTCACCCACTGCGCCTTCGATCTCGATCATGGGCTCCGGCATTCCCTGTCCGTAAGGTTCCATCTGCTCGATCATACGGATCAGGTCCAAAGTCAGCTCCGATGGCATCAGGGTCATTTCGGGACGCAGGACCGGGATCAGCATGTTTTCATCCATGTGATCGGCCGCATAGGCATTCAGTCTTCGGGTCAGTTCAGGGATGTTTTCTGCTTTCAGGGTCATTCCTGCTGCAGCCTCATGACCACCGAATTTGATCATCAGATCTTTGCATGCATAGAGGGCCTCAAACAGATTAAAGCCATCGATACTTCTGGCGGAACCACTGGCAATGCCATCCTCTATGGTCAGAAGGATATTGGGGCGATAGTACATTTCCTTGATTCTTGAGGAAACAATACCGATCACACCATGGTGCCACTGATCTCCCGAAACCACCATGATCCTGCTGTTTCTGATGGCCGCATCTTCTTCTATCTTTTCTGTGACCTGTTTGAGGATCAGGGCTTCCGTCTCCTTTCGGAGGGTGTTCTCTGCATCCAGATCGGCTGCGATCTTGGCCGCTTCTGCCTCATCGAGGGTGGTAAACAGACGGACACCTCTGGAAGCGTCGCCCATACGGCCGCCCGCATTGAGGCGTGGTGCCACATTGAAAGCAATTCGCCCGCTGGTCATTTTTTTCTGACCATCATAATCGCAGCTCTCAAGCAGTTTTCGAACGCCCAGGATCGACGGTTTTCGAAGTCGCTTAAAACCTTCTCTGACAATGATCCTGTTCTCGCCTGTCAGCGGCACGATATCTGCCACTGTTCCGATCGCTGTCAGTTCAAGCAGGCGGAAAAGATCGCCTGTATAGTCCAGTTCCCCGGCCAGGGCACTGACCAGTTTAAATGCCACACCACATCCGGCCAGGACTTTGCATGGATAGGTTTCCCCAGGCTGTTTGGGATCTACCACGGAGACAGCCTTGGGCAGCTCTTCCTGGCATTCATGGTGGTCTGTGACGATCACATCCATCCCAAGTGTTGCCGCTAAAGCGCACTCTTTAACTGCGGTGATGCCTGTATCCACCGTGACCATCAAGCTTGTCCCATCTGCTGCGATCTTGCGGACAGCCTCTTCATTGAGGCCATAGCCCTCGGACAGACGATCCGGCAGATAATAATGGATATCCGCACGAAGGTCCTTTAAAAACAGGTATAAGGTGCTGGTCGCGGTAATGCCATCCACGTCATAGTCTCCGTAGACCGTGATCTTCTCATGCCTGCTGAGTGCACGAATGATACGATTGACGGCCGCTTTCATGCCTTTCATCAGGAATGGATCATGGAGCATACGCACATCGGCATTCAGAAATCTTTCCGCATCCTCACGGCTCTGAATCCCTCTGGCAATCAGAAGGCGTGAAAAGGCTTCAGGATAGCCTGTCTCCATCACCATTCTGCGGACGTCCGCATCGTTGATATTCACTTGTTCGATTCTGTAATTCTCCGGGACCATGGCTGCCTCCTCTTTTATTCCTGCCTCCTATTGTATCACACTCAAAAGGAAATGGGACCTGAATCCTTATTTTGTAGTTCAAGTCTCCGCAAGAGCCTCGACTTGAAAAAGACCCCTACTCAGTACTGCAAGCATACAAAAAAAGAGACGCAGGATTTCATTCCTGCGTCTCTGATTGTCATAGACTTTTTCTATTATTTAGAAGCTTTCTTTGTAACTTTCTTTGCAGCGATCGCATCAGCAGCCTTCT
>JAZUHQ010000264.1:0-2204 GCA_045641805.1 Lachnospiraceae bacterium | reverse complement strand
CAGCGTTCCTGATAGCATCACGGTACGCCGCAAGCTTAGGATAGCCTTCCAATGCGCAATGCACATCGTTTTCATAGATGATTACTATGCTCTTCCGGACGACCAGCGTGTGGAATTGATTGACGGTGTATTTTATGATATGGCTGCTCCTACTTCTCCACATCAGTTTATTGGTGGAAGTATCTATGCCCAATTATTATATCATCGTTCTTCACATCATGGTAACTGTCTTCCTATGGTATCTCCGGTAGATGTCCAGTTAGACTGCGATAACAAAACGATGATTCAGCCAGATGTATTGATCGTATGTGACCGATCCAAGATTACAAGACGAGGTATATTTGGTGCACCGGATTTCATTGTAGAGGTATTGTCTCCTTCCACAAGAAAGAAGGATATGACTTTGAAGATGACCAAATATCTGAATGCCGGTGTCAAAGAATACTGGGTTATCGACCCTGACAAGAGAAAAGTGGTTGTCTATAACCTGGAAACCATGGATATTCCGGTTATTTATGGTTTTACCGATGATATCCCTGTAGGAATATGGAATGGCACTTTTCTGATCAATCTTTCCGAAGTGAATCAGATTTTAGATGAATTATCAATGTAGATGGAAACCCCCGACTTCAAAAAATTATCATTACGGAAATGATAATAGGTTCTCTGCCACAGATCAGTATGTGGTGCAGTAACGATTTCGATCTTATCATCTTCAATCGTGTAGGAAGCCGGCTCTCTTGTCCAGCTCCATTGTTCTTTTTTGATTTTCATGTTTCTTTCCTCACACTTCGTATAGATTATATAAATATCGATAGATTCCTATCTCTTCTTCTGTCTCTGTGGAAGACTGGAATGTAATCGTTCCTTCTTCTTCCTGTTCATTCAGCAGATCTTTCGCTGCAAGGACGCGTTGAAGCTGTCTCGCAGTCCCCTTACTGCCATCGATCAGTGGAATATCACCTAAGATTTCCCCGATCTGTTTTTTCACAAATGGGTAATGGGTACATCCAAGCACCACATTATCTACCTGCCCTTTGTACTTTTCCAGAAAACCACAAAGCATCTCTTTTAAGTCTTCCCCCTCAAGATTAGCCTGTTCGATACGCTTTGCAAGACCCGGACACTCCACAGATAAAAAGTCTGCATATGGTTCTAACTGCTCCTGGAGACGACGATATTTTTCCAGATGCAGGGTAACAGGTGTTGCCATAACAAGGACACGATTTCTTTTTTCTGCACTGATTCCCTTCTTGATCGCCGGTTCCATGCCAATAATGGAGATGGATGGATACATCTGACGCAGACGGGCTGCTGCCACACTTGTTGCGGTGTTGCAGGCAATGACAATTGCTTTCACATCCTGTGCGAGCAAATGTTTCACTACGGCATTGACTAATTCAAATACCTGTTCCGGGGTTTTCTCACCGTAAGGTGCATGGAGCGAATCTCCGTAATAGATGAAATTTTCATGTGGAAGGACGTTCTTTAATTCTTTGACAACGCCAACACCACCGACGCCGGAGTCGAATACTCCTATACTGTTTTCTTTTTTCAATGTAAGATGATTCATCTTTGTTCCTTCTTTTCAAGATTATTTTTGATTATCCGTACCATTATAGCACAGATTTTCCATGACTAAACATGAATTTTTGCTTCGATTCCAGATTCAAAAGCCATTTCCTGTGCCACCTGCAATACCTGATCCGCATCCTCATGAATAAACGCGATGGAAAAGTCGGTCTGCCCATCCACAGATTGTACGTGACAGTCATAATGTGGTCCGATACTTCTGGAATAGCCCTTCTTAATTTCAAATTCCTGAAGCTGTCCATGAGGGACAACAAGGAATTCCATTGCACCATCAAAGAAATAATAAGAGCTGCCCTTCCAGATATGAGGACAGACTGGATGATCATAGTCAAAATCCTCCTCCATTTTCTGAACCAGCTCCGGATCACTTTTTTGCAGTTCCCTTAACTTTTCATAGGGATCCACACATGACATGGAATAAAATAGAAAGCCCGCACCAATCAGCAGAGCAATACATAGCGGTCCCATGATCACAGATGCCGTCAGGCCGTTCGTGATCACATCCTTGATCAATACATATAATAAGACAGGGGCTGCACCCCAGAATAAGATGACCGGTATCAGATATACCGCTCTTCTGTTTTTCTTTATTTCAAACATCATACATTTCC
>JAZUHQ010000263.1:0-2371 GCA_045641805.1 Lachnospiraceae bacterium | reverse complement strand
TTCCAGACATTTATGCAACAAAGACGATGTATTACCGCATCATCTATGGTTTTCGGATCGAACTGTATGATCGTAAGAAAACCTTTGTTATGAAGATGGAAGCATCTCAGAAAAAGCATCATGTCATCACAGTAGATGAGCATTTCAAACATGTGGCCCCCAAAGCCCCGACATCAATACCGCAGATACGAAGAGACTTTACAGAGCGGTACGGTAATGGACTTGCATACCTCGAAGCTGCCGGTAAGAAGTTTGATCAACCGACACACTATGCAAGAAAGATCATGCTGCTGGAGGATCTTTATGATCAGGATACCCTTAACCGATTTATAGGGTACTCCATCGAGCATGATGCCATGGATATAACATCCTTTAAGAAGATGCTCAAGGATTATAATGCCGGGATCTTGAAACTGCCGGGGGTGCAAAACACCGATCAGCTTCAGGAACAATCCTCTAAAGGTGGGCAATATCAAGACGATGATCCAAAACTCCTAAGGGATTGCGATTACTATGAGAAGAACGTTGGAGGACGAGCAAATGTCTATTGAAGTCAGTGAAGTAAATGCAGCCTACATCGAAGCAAAGATGAAGCAGTTCAAGCTGGTAGATATGCGAAATCAGTATCTGGATCTGATCAATATCGCAACCGAACGGAGGATGTCATATCTGGAGTTTCTGATCCTGCTGTTAAAAACAGAGGAAGCCGGGAAAAAGCAGCGGCAGTCGGAGAAGCTTACAAATGAGGCAAACTTCGAATCAGACAAAAGGCTGTCCGACATTGATTACAGGTTTAATCCGTCACTGGATGCTGAACAGATCCAGTCTCTTGGAACTCTCGGATTCATGGACAATCACGAGAACATCATAATCATAGGACCTCCGGGAGTCGGAAAAAGCATGATCGCAACAGGTATCGGAAGAAATGCTTGCGAGGCAGGACATAAAGTACTTTTTGCCAATGCAAAAGAGCTTGTTGACCGGCTGTATGAGGACATGCAGAAGGGATCCCTGAAAGAGACGCTGGAAGAGATCAAAAAGATCCCTCTTCTGATTATTGATGAACTGTCCTATTTAAAGATGGACAAAGAAAGAGAGAGCCTTTTCTTTCAGATCATTCGCCAACGATACGAAAAAAGCTCCCTCATTATCACCACAAACCTGCCCATGGGCAGATGGGATGAACTATTTACCGGCAAGCTGGCCGCCACAGCGATCCTTGACCGCCTGGTTCATCATTGCCATGTCATAAGTATAACGGGCGACAGCTACCGTGTCAAAGGTCCAAAGTACTGAGTATTAAATAAAGAGGTACCGAAATGAGTATAAAAATCACACCGGATAAATATCCGGAAATCATAGAAACTTATAATTCTGAAGGAAAAACCGCAGCGTATGATCTCATTCGAAGTCGTTACGGTATTAAGAATCCAACCTGTGTCATGAAGAGACTGAAGAATGATAGCACTCTCGGATATGAGGTCGAAGCAGATCGCTTTGTGACGGTCAATAAGAATGAGGCTGATATATTTATGGATCTGGACGCTCTTTGCGGTAACAGATCCGAGGTTACTCCCATTGCTGAGAAACAACCTGCACGGGATGAACGGATTAATGCAATGGAAAGCATGATCCATTCATTGATCAGTGACAGACTTCTGGAACTTAGCAGGTATGTGATTCTTGATCCAATCAGCAGAAGGATTCTTGTTGATAAAAGTTCTATGCAGGCAGACGGCTACCAGGTATTGATCAATTAGGAGGCAGGTATGAGATTTAGAAAAAATGTACCTGCTGAAAACAGAGAGGTACTTAAGGAACAGCTGAAACAATACAAAAAGGAAATGATTATGACCAAAGAGGAACTTCGTGAACTGGAAAGATGGGTTGCCAGTGGGCACAGTCCTTACGATAACGGAGATCTCATCTATGGAGAGAATGGCTGGCCATTGGACTTTGTCAGCGCAATGCGTGCGGAAAACGAAATGCTGGAGTGGTTTGAAAGCCTCTCTGAAGAAGAGCGCGAAAAGTATCTGCAAGAAATGCGCGGAGAATATGACACGGTTTCCGATGATATAGCCATAATTGCTGATACGTATGATCCAGCAATGGATCCAAACGCTGAGTTGCCGTTTATCTGAGCCGTATTGGCGGGTCAATTCACAGTGTAAAATACAGGATTTACATTTAGAAATGACCCACTTGAAAATCAGCTATGCGCTGAATTCATGTGGGTCAAAACAAAATATAAAAGTGGGTCAATTTTACTTGACAATCAACATGTGATATAGCCCGTGTCAAATCCTAAAATATAGATAATTAAATAGAAAAGAGTATTATTTGCAAATGCACCATGTTCTATCTGGTCATT